>NZ_JROX01000010.1:0-17703 GCF_000800955.1 Kocuria sp. ZOR0020 | reverse complement strand
ACAGGTATTGGGCGTGACCTTTACACGCAAGGCTGCAGGTGAGTTGCGGGACCGCGTTCGTGGTCGTCTGAGCGTGCTGCGGTCCAAGGGCCTGGTGGTGGACGCCGACCCCTCGGAGAGCGGGGCAGAGGTCCTGGATGCCACGGTGGAGGCCGATCCCACCGTGTTGACCTACCACTCCTATGCCAACACCTTGGTGCGCACCTACGGGCTGCGGATCGGTGTGGAGCCGGAAACGGTTCAGTTGGGTCAGGCCCAGGCTTGGCAGATAGCGCGTGGCCTGGTGGAGAGCTGGGATGGCGAGGTGTTCGACGACTTCAACGCCACCACCCTGACGGAGCAGATCTTGAAGCTCAGTTCTGGTGCAGCAGAGCATCTGCTGAGCCCACAGGACCTGCAGGAGTTTGCGGAGAAACTTCTGCCGCAGCTTCACGATGTTCCAGCGTTCAAGAGTGACGAGCCAGGTTCGCGGAAGCAGACCTCCATTGGGCCGCATGTCAAGACCGCGGTGGAGACACTGGATCGTCTCCGAGTGCTGGCCCAGATGGTGCAGCGTTTCGAAACTCTCAAACGTGAGAGCGAAACCATGGACTTCGGCGATCTGCTCAGCCGGGCCGCTCGGATTGCCAAGGAGGACCTCGCAGCGCGCGCCTTGGAACGGGAGCGGTTCAAGGTGGTGCTGCTGGATGAGTTCCAGGACACCTCACACGCACAGATGGTGCTGTTCGCTTCCCTGTTCGGTGAGGGGCACTCCGTCATGGCCGTGGGGGATCCCCAGCAGTCCATCTACGGTTTCCGTGGGGCCTCTGCGGGCCAGCTCTTCAGCTTTGACCAGTGGTTCCCGGCTCCGGCAGGGCAGCGGTCCGTCCCCGGTTTCCTGACCACGGCCTGGCGCAACGACACCTCCATCCTGGACGCGGCCAATGCCGTGGCCGAAGCCTTGCGCACCCCACCTCCGTGGGCGGTCACCACGGGAGATGGCTTGCAGGAAGTCCCGCACCTGGATCCCCGCCCAGGTGCCGGTACCGGCACGGTCACCGTGAACCGGTACCTGACGGACGACGACGAAGCCCGCGCCATCGCCCAGTCCATCCACAACACCCGAGCCCAGATCGACTCCGAGCAGCTCGATGGCTCGCAGGCCCCGTATCCCACGGTGGCCGTGCTGTGCCGTGCTCGATCGCAGTTTGAACCCGTTCGCAGGGAACTGGCCGCAGCAGGTATTGCTTATGACGTGGTGGGTGTGGGTGGGCTGTTGGAGGTCCCTGAGGTGGCGGATGTGATCGCCACCTTGCAGGTGCTCACGGATCCAGGGCGCTCGGATGCCCTGGCGCGCCTGCTCACGGGTGCCCGGTGGCGGATCGGTGCCCGTGACCTGGTGGCACTGGCTGACTGGGCGGCTCATCTGGAACGACGCCGCACCCGGGCTGCCAAGCTGGGTGTGGCCCTGGAGGATGTGGACCCCCAGGTCCAGGACGGGGCCTCGACGGCAGAAGAGACTGTGGTGGAGGCCGATTCCGTCGATCTGGCCTCCCTGGTGGAAGCGGTGGAATCGCTGCCGGAAGCGGGGTGGACGTCCTCAGCCGGGCGCAGCCTGACACCTGTGGCTCAGGCTCGCATGGAGCAGTTCGCTCAGGAGCTGCACGGTCTGCGGTCCTGGTTGTCCGAGGATCTGACCAGTGTGTTGGCCGCGGTGGAGCGCACCCTGGGGCTGGACCTGGAAGTGGCAGCTCGCCCTGGATCAGCCGGTGCGGAGGCCAGGAGAAATCTGGATGCCCTGCAGGAGCTGGCCGTCACCCACGTGGGTGCCACGGGTTCACAGGACCTGGGAGCTTTTTTGGCTTGGTTGGAGGTTTCTGCCACCCAGGAGAACCCGGACGTTGCCCCGTCAGAACCCGACCCCCACGCGGTGCAGATCTTGACCATGCACGCCTCCAAGGGGCTGGAGTGGGATCACGTGTACGTGCCGGGCATGAACCAGAAGGACGAACAACAGCAAGGCAAGGATCGATCGGCCTGGACCAAGAATGCGGACAGTGTCCCCTGGCCACTGCGCGGTGACCGCAACCACCTCCCTCAATGGGCCGTGGACACCACAGATGTGAAAGCACTCAAGGAGTCCATGGAGACCTTCCTTCAGGACGGGGATCACCATGACCACAGTGAAGACCGCCGCCTGATGTATGTGGCCTTCACCCGGGCACGAACCCATTTGGCGCTTTCCTGTACAGCTTTTGCGGGCACAGCCAAGGGCATCAGAGAGCCATCGACGTTCTTGGAGGACCTGGAACCCTTGATGGAGGCTGTCCCGGGTGCCCAGCCGATCATTCACAAACAGCTGTGGGCCGAACCGGAGGAGGACCAGAAGAACCCGTCCGGTTCACGTGTTTTGGAGGCGGCCTGGCCCTATGACCCCCTGGAGGGGCCGGTCATTGCGGAGATCACGGCCGACGGAACTGACCACGAGCACCGTGTGCTCCACCCGCCGGTCCACGCTGGTCGACGTCTCCGACTGGAAACCGTGGCGCAGGCCGTTCGTGACGGTGGGTTCCGGGAGAACCGTCATCTCTCCGATGCGCAGTTGTTGCAGGATCCAACGGTGCGTCAATGGGTGGAGGAAGCCCGAGTGCTCCTGGCGGCCCACCACAACCCTCCCAGGGCGGCCGAATTGGTCATGCCCACACACGTGTCTGCCTCCACGGTGGTGGAACTCGGCAAGGACCCGGCGGCGGTGGCCGCCCAGTTGCGTCGCCCCATGCCGCGTCAACCTGCGGTGGCAGCCAGGGCGGGCACCACGTTCCATGCCTGGGTGGAGGAGTACTTTGACTCTCACGCCATCTTTGACATGGATGAACTGCCAGGCGGTGCCGATGATTTTGTGGACCAGGGCTACGACCTCCCCGCACTGGCTGAGACGTTCCGGGCCAGTGAGTGGGGCACCCGCCAACCGTGGGCGGTGGAGTACCCCATCGAAACGCCCATTGGCGGGGTGACGGTGCGCGGTCGGATTGATGCCGTGTTCCAAGAACCGGACGGGCAATGGGAACTGGTGGACTGGAAATCAGGGCGAGCACCGGGTCCCAAAGACCTGGCTGAACGATCCGTCCAATTGGCGGTGTACCGGCTGGCGTTCTCCCGGCTCATGCAGGTGGACCTGGAGAAGATCTCTGCAGCCTTCTACTTTGTGGGCTCGGATCGCACGGTCCGCCCTCATGACCTTGCCGATGAACAGCAGCTGGAGGCGATCATCACCGGCCGTCGGTGAGACCGGGGCACGGTGGCGCACCAACGCTCAGGAAGGTTGCGGGGCGTCACGGGTGGAGAGTTCTTCCTGGTAGTCCTCCACGTCCTTTTCCAGCACGGCCAGCATCCGTTGGGCATCGGCCACCATGTCTTGGCGCTCGCGGGCCACGCCACGGACCAGCCAGCGGGCCAGGGCAAATTCTGCTTCCAGGTGGGCTCGGCGCAGCAGGTGGGCGTCCGGGTCCTGGAGGCGTGCGCGGGAGTAGGCGGCCACCACGGCCTCGGCAAACCCGGGGTCGTTGGCACCGATCAGCCACGCGAAGTCCAGTGCGGGGTCGCCCACGTGAACATCGGACCACCCGGTGACGGCGGTGATGCGATTGCCGTCCACCACCAGGTTGTCCTCATGCAGATCCCCGTGGACAACATGGGTGGAGAACCGCCACAGCGTCCGGTCCTCCAGCGCGTTTTCCCAGCGCTGCAGCAGCCCGGCGGGGATCAACCCGGTGGTGGCGGCCTGGTCCAATTCATTGAGCATGCGCGTGCGGCACTGATCGGCGCTGTAAGCAGGAAGGTCTGCGTCCATGACCATGGCCCGGGGGAGATCGTGGACGGCAGCCAGGATGGTGCCGATCTGTGTGGTCACCGCAGGCACGGGTTCAGCACTTGGCGGTTGGGGCCGTGACGGTGCCGCTGATGCCAGCGCGTCCAGCTGGTTGATGGGCACCGGGCGTCCCGGCAGGTGCGAATAGATGAACGTGCGCCCGCCGTCGTCGTCCACCGACCCCACCACGGTGGGGATCAGGAACGGGAGTCTGGCGCGCAGTTGCGGGGTGAAGGCGGAGAGCACTGCGTGCTCGGAGGCCAGGCGGATACCGGCTTCCTCCGTGAGGGGACTACGCACCCTCCAGCGCTTGGTGGTCTGATCGGTGACCACTGCGGAGCGGAAGTCGGCGTCGTCGTCCGGGGAAGGGCCCACGGCAACCGGAACGATCCCCGGAACCCCGGCCACCGCCACCGCTGCCAGATGTTCCAGTGTTGCGCGCATGGGCTCAACCCTACAGTTGATCACCTCCTGTGGACGGCCCAGGCAGGCGCCGTGCTGCGCCGATAGAGTGAGACGGTGCAAACGCCTGACACCACCCGGTTGGACCCCCGTTCCATGCCACTGTCCGTCTCCGCCCTGCAACGTCGCAGCCCGGAGCGCGATCAGGCGGACCAACGTCCGGCAGCCGCACTCACCCTGGTCATGCTGAACGGGCGGATGCCGGTGGCCGGTGGCCGTCTGGTGTTGGTGGCCCGGGACCAGTTGCCGCAGACCGGTGAGGATCCCCGCCTTCCGGAGGTGTACCTGGGGGAGATCACACAACCGGATGGTGGTGGGGTGACCGTCCGCGCCTTTGAGGACGACGACGACGCCCACGCCACCGTGGAGGTGGTGCACTCCACCCACCAGGGCTCGGAGGCAAAAGATCAGCCGCTGGAGTTTGCCACCTTGCGTGCTGTGGCCACCGCTCTGGCTGACACGGAACCCGTGCATGCGGCGCTGGCCGTCACGGCGCAGGCGGTGACGGCCTGGCACGTGGATCATCCCCGGTGTCCACGGTGCGGTGAGGTGACTGAGGTGCGGCGTTCGGGGTGGATGCGGCGTTGTCCGGTAGATTCCTCGATGCATTTTCCGCGCACCGATCCTGCGATCATCGTGGCCGTCACGGACGGTGACCCGGACCCGCAGCGCGAACGTCTGCTGTTGGGCCAGGCCGCCGCCTGGCGCGGCAACCGGTTCTCCACACTGGCGGGCTTTGTGGAACCCGGGGAGTCCATTGAGCAGGCCGTGGTCCGGGAGATCCAGGAAGAGGCCGCCATTCAGGTGGGCGATGTCCGCTACCTGGGCTCCCAGCCCTGGCCGTTTCCCCGCTCGCTGATGATCGGATGCACTGCGGTTTGCAAGAGCGGTCAGGCCCAGCCTGACGGGCACGAGGTGGTGGATCTGCGGTGGTTCACTCGGGAGCAACTGCGCCAGTCCGCGGAGCAGGGCAGCCTCACGCTGCCGGGCAAGGTCTCCATTGCCCGCGCTCTGATTGAACACTGGCTGGGTCATCAGCTGCCCGAATCGGGCTGGTGAGCAGATGATCACCCCTGATGCTGCGGCCCTTGCCCTGTTCCCCGCCGCGGAAGATCCTGAGCGTCCGCTGGCCGAACGCATCCTGGACGGGCTGGACCCTGAACAACGTCAGGCAGCCACCGCACTTCGCGGCCCGGTGTGCATCCTGGCAGGAGCAGGTACGGGCAAAACCCGGGCCATCACACACCGTATTGCCTACGGCATTGCCACAGGCGTGTACACCCCGCAGAAGGTTCTGGCGCTGACCTTCACCACCCGGGCCGCCAACGAGATGCGTCACCGCCTGCGTGTCCTGGGTGCTGAAGGTGTCCAGGCGCGGACCTTCCACTCCGCTGCTCTGCGGCAGTTGCAGTACTTCTGGCCGCAAGCCGTGGGCGGCACGGTACCGGAACTGGTGGAGCACAAAGCACGCCTGGTGGCCCAAGCCGCCGGATCCATGCGGCTGAGCAATGACCGTGCGTCCATCCGGGACCTGGCAGGAGCCATCGAGAAGGCCAAGGTGTCCATGCTGACCCCGGAGACCTACGTGGATGCAGTCACCGGCGGCGGCAAAGATTCCTCCGTGGCCCAGTTGCCGGCCGGTCACGATCCCCGGACCGTGGCACGCTTGTGGCAGACCTATGAGGACCTCAAGACCGACCTGGACCTGATCGATTTTGAGGACGTTCTGCTTCTGATGGTGGGGATCCTGGAGGAGGACCAGCGGATCGCGGCCACGGTGCGGGAGCAGTACCGCCACTTTGTGGTGGACGAGTACCAGGACGTTTCCCCGCTGCAGCAGAGATTGTTGGATGCCTGGTTGGGTCCGCGGGATGATCTGTGCGTGGTGGGGGATGCCTCCCAGACGATCTACTCCTTCACGGGGGCCACGTCCCGTCATCTGCTGGAGTTCCCACGCCGTTTCCCGTCCGCAACAGTGGTCAAACTGGTCCGCGACTACCGCTCCACCCCGCAGATCGTGAACACCGCCAACCGTCTGCTGGCCGCCCGGCGACCTGGTGCTGATTCAACGCCGGGATCCTGGGCCACACCGCTGGAGCTGGTGGGGCAGCGCGCGCCCGGTCCGGTGCCCTCCTGGAACGAGTACGACGACGACCAACTCGAGGCCCAAGCCACTACCGTGCGGATCCAGGACCTGTTGGACGACGGCGTGCCGGCCTCTCAAATCGCGGTGTTGTTCAGGACCAACGGCCAGGCCCAGGCCTATGAGACCGCATTGGCGGATGCCGGGATCGGCTTCCGGCTGCGCGGCACGGAACAGTTCTTCCGCCGTCCGGAAATTCGTCAGGCACTGTTGCAGATCCGCAGTGCCGCCCACGCCGTGGACCCGGACACGGAGGGGGACCACGGCATCAGTTCGGCCCCAGCTCACGATGTCGGCCAAACCGTGCGTGACATGCTCTCCTCCCTGGGGTGGTCAGCCACTGCACCTCGAGTGACCGGTGCCGTGCGGGAGACGTGGGAGTCGTTGGCCGCCCTGGTGGACATGACTGACCGCATGGCGACAGCCCACCGGGAGGCAGTCCGGGCCGCCGTGGACGCGGGCACCGAGGACCCGGGCCCGTTCACCCTGCGGCATGTGGCCAAGGAGCTGACTCGCCGTTCCGTGCAACAGGATGCCCCGGCGGTGGAGGGCGTCACGTTGGCCTCTCTGCACTCGGCCAAGGGCCTGGAATGGGATGCCGTGTTCCTGGTGGGGCTCACCGAGGGGTTGGTGCCCATTGCTTTTGCAGAGACCTCCGATGAGGTGGATGAGGAACGGCGCCTGCTCTACGTGGGCATCACCCGTGCACGTGAACACCTGATGCTCTCCTGGTCCCTATCCCGCACCCCGGGAGGCCGCGCCAACCGCAGTGCGTCACGTTTTGTGCAGGACATCGTGCCGCAGCGTTCACTCACCCAGGGGAGCACCAAGCGCAGGGCTCGGGGCCCACACCGGTGATGTCAACGGTGCTCAGTGGGGCGCCCGGTCGCAGCACGGTCACCAGGGACTCACTCGGGTCCACCAGGGTGGATGTCGCTGCTGCCAGAACATGTTGGGCCGTCACGCCAGCGGCCACAGCTGTGTGGGAAGGCCATGCCTCGTGACGCGGTGTGCGGGCTGGTTCGCGGGGGCTTGTGCCGGCAGCAGCCCTCACACATTCCGAACATGCTCGGGCGTACCAGGGCCGCACCGGCCACACCATGGTGGTCCCCGGGGGATGGCCCTCCACGGAAATCACGTCCAGCACCAGGTGATCTTCCGCCAGGTGGGAGGCCGCGGCCGCCAGCGGGGCGTCGTCGTCGGTGGGGTCGGTGATGCCCGTGGACCGGGCGCGGATCACCAAGGTGCCCGGGCGATCGGGTCCGGGAAAGAGCTCGGCTCGGCCACCGGCAAGGGCCTGCGGGTTGGCTGCCAACAACCGTTGGCGCAGGCTGTGGTCCCGGCTGCGCCCGACGTCGGGGAGGTCGTAGGCACCGGCTGCGGCGTCATCCCAGGTGACCGGCCGTGGATCCAGCACGGTGAATCCCCGGACGCCGCAACCGGCCAGGATGATGGCTGCAGCCGCGGTCACGGGATTCACTCCCAAGAACAACAGCTGAAGATCGGCCGCCGGGGTGCGGGTGAGCAACCGGGTGCCTGTGGGGTGGGCTGCCCGCAACGAGGGGTGGCGTGCAGTGGGGGCGGCGGGAACGGCGGAAGTGGTCACGGTCTTCTCCCAAAGAATGCGCAGGCTCGGGCTGATTTCCTCCAGTCTGCGGCCGGGTGCGGCACCCCAAGGAGTTATCCACAGGAAAATCGTGAACCAGGCGGGAGGCCACCCCACAGGCCGGGTTCAGTCTGTGCGGTTGTTTACCATCGGTAACCGTGACCAGACTTTCCCCAGGATCAGACGCAGCCGGCTCGGCCGTCCCACCGGTTGAGGTGCAGCGATCTGCCCGGCGCAAGAGGACCGTTTCCGCCCACTGGTCCGGGGAGACCGTGGTGCTTCAGGTGCCGGCGCGCATGTCCGCCCGTGAGGTCAAGCGGTGGGAGCGGGAACTGGTGCCCAAACTGGTGGCCAAACGCAACCTGGCCGCATCGCAGCGTGCTGCAAAATCTGGGGACGCGCACCTTGAGACCCGGGCTCATGAGCTCTCCCGACGCCACCTGAAGGGTGCCGTGCAGCCCTCCTCCATCACCTGGTCCTCCCGGCAGAACACCCGGTGGGGATCGGCCACACCGGCCACCGGAACCGTGCGGATCAGCCGCCGTCTGGAGTCGGCGCCGTCATGGGTGTTGGATGCCGTGATTTTCCACGAACTCTGTCACCTGCTGGAAGCCAACCACGGTCCGGCCTTCCGCCGTTTGGAACGGCGCTACCCGCGCATGGCCGAGGCCCAGGCCTTCCTGGACGGAGCGGCCTGGGCCTTGGGTGAACCTGGTTTTTCAGAGCAGGATCAGCATCAGTAGAGCAGGATCGGCATCAGCTCTGAGGTGACTGGGGATCTTCCGACTCGGGCGGTGTGGTATCGCCCTCGCCTCCCAGCAACTGCTCCAGCGCGGCGTCGAACTCTTCGTCAGAGGCGGTGAGCAGGCCGCGGCGGGATTCGTAGCCGGCGGGGTCATCCAGGTCCTCGTCCGTGGGCAGCAACTCCGGTGCCTCCCACAGGCCGTCACGGTCATCCAGGCCGCGCCGTTGCTCCACGAAACGCCAGAACTCGGCGGCCTCCCGCATGCGCCGGGGGCGCAGTTCCAGACCCACAAAGGAACCGAAGGCGTGCTCGGCCGGGCCTCCGGATGCCCGACGACGCCGCATGGTCTCCGCCAGCGCTGCCGCACCGGGCAGGTTGGTGGTGGCGCGCACCGTGACCACGTCCACCCAGCCTTCGATCAGGGCCAGGATGGTCTCCAGCCGCTTGAGCGTGGCCTTCTGAGTGGGGGTCTGTTCCGGCATGAACATCCCGGATCCCAGAGCTTCCTGCACCGCAGCGGGATCAGAGGGGTCGATCTGGGAGGCCAGTCCCTCGATCCGGTCCATGTCAATGTGAATCTCTTCAGAGAACGTGGTGATCAGATCGATCACGTACTGCCGCAACCAGGGTGCGGCGTGGAACAGGCGGGCGTGGGCCACCTCCCGCACGGCCAGGTAGATGACCACTTCCTGCTGGGGGACGCCCAGGTCAGCGCCGAACTCCTTGACGTTGCGCGGGAGCATGGCAGCGCGGTCCTTGGCCAGGGGGAAGCCGATGTCAGAGGAGGAGACCACTTCTGCGGCCAAACCACCCAGGACCTGACCCAACTGCATGGCAAACATCATGGAACCGGCGTTGGCCAGCATCCCGGAGGCACCCCCCAGCATTCCGGCCATCTCCTCCGGAAGCTGCCCCTGGATGGAGTCGGTCAAGGCCTTGCTCATGGATTCCGCCACGGGCCCGGTGATCTCCTTCCAGGTCTCGAACGTGGCTTCCACCCATTCCGCACGGGACCACGCACCGGGTTCGGCACCCGGAGCGCCAAAGGAGGTGTGGTCCTCCACCCACAGGTGGGCCAGCTGCACGGCATCGGCCACGATCTTGCGCTGGGCATCATCCACGCTGGGGTCCCCGGCAGCGGCCACCACGCGGCGTGCGTGATCCTTGGCCGCCTTCCAGTTCACGGGGCCGTCACTGGGCCCTGCGGAGAACATGGACTGGACCTGGGCAAACATGGCCTGCATGCCGGCGGGGTCCGTGGGGATGCCCATTTTCTGCAGGTCTTCCGCAGACATCCCGGACTGTCCCAGGAACTGCTGGAACATGGCCTGGAACGGGTCCTGGTTGTTGTTCTGACCGTTGTTCTCGCCCTGGTTTTCGGGGTCGTTCTCCGGGTTGGGTGGCTGCGAAGTCATGGCTTGTTGATCCCGCCTTCAGATCCTCGACATGGAATGGATTCACGGACATTGTCATCCGGTGACCTACAGTGAGGCGTCCAGGCTAACCACTAGCACGCGCATGGATTCCCGTCAGAGCCCGCAGTTCGCTGGAAGCATGCGTGTTAAGGATCGCTCACGTGTCTGCTCGTTTCACCCGTCCCCGTTGGTTGGGGTTGGAGTCCGGCTCCATGATCGCCACCGGGTTGCTGCTGATTGCCGCTGCATGGTCGCCCACCCCCTACGTGTTGGAGCGCCCCGGCCCCAGTTTTGACACCACGGGGGAGATTGACGGCAAACAGGTCATGACGCTGGAGGGCGTGGAGACGTTTTCCACGGACACGCAGTTGGACTTCACCACCGTGTACGTGGTGGGCGGCCCCGGTTCCAGTCCGCGCATCCTGGACACCATGTACTCCTGGCTCTCCTCCACCCAAGTCGTGTTGCCGCAGGAGGTCATGTATCCGCCCACGGCCACCCGGGAGGAGATCACCAATTCCGGTACCGCGGCCATGGATTCCTCACAGAACCTGGCGGTGGCTTCAGCCCTTGAACATCTGGGGGAGGACTACACCACCACGCTCACCGTTCACGACGTCGTCCCCGGTGCCCCTGCCGATGGCATCCTGCAGGCCGGGGACGTCCTGGTCTCCGTTGACGGGCAGCCCATCGCCTCACTGGACGGACTGCGCGAAACCCTGAACAACGACGACGACGCATCCGTGACCGTGGGTGTGCAACGTGATGGTGACCAGCAGGAGCTGACCGTGGGAACGGTTGAAGTGGACGGAAACCAACAACTGGGTGTGTACCTGGAACGTGAGTTCGACTTCCCGTTCCAGGTCAACTTTGCCCTGGAAAACGTGGGTGGCCCCAGTGCCGGCATGATGCTCTCCCTGGGCGTGATCGATAAACTCACGCCGGGCTCCCTGGGTGGGGACAGGCACATAGCCGGCACCGGGACCATCGACGTCGGAGGGGATGTGCGACCCATCGGTGGCATCCGCCAGAAAATGGTGGGGGCCCAGGACACCGGTGCGGATCTGTTCCTGGCGCCGGTGGAGAACTGCCCGGAAGTGGTGGGGCACGTACCTGATGGCATGACCGTGGTGGCCGTGGACACACTGGATGACTCCGTGAACGCGCTGGAGGCTGTGGCGGCGGGGGAGGACCCGGCCTCACTGCCCACCTGCACCAGCGGTTCCTGAGCACCGGGTGAGCACCCGCGGATCCTCGGAAGCGGGCGGGTCTTGGTCGTCAATCGCGCGGGCCTGGGTCATCAAACGGGCGGGCCTGGGCCATTGACGGCGCTCCCTGCACCTAGAACCTGGAATGAGCCTGTGGCGGAACTGGGTGGAGACTTTGCCCACAAGCACCTGTGGCGGTCAGAATGGAGGTTGCGCAGTCTGCGCAGTCCCATGACCGATCCCAGGGAAGGCCCAGGACCGACGTGACAGCAGGAGCGGCAGAACCGCCTCGACCCCCGAAATCGCCACGGCCCACAGGTGCGGCGAACCGTAAACCCGGCAGGGGACGTAGCCCCCTGTTCATCACCGTGGCAATTGTGGTCGCCCTGATCGCAGCCTTTGTTGCCTTCACCCAGCTCTACACGGAGATCCTCTGGTTCAGCCAGGTGGGTTACCTCAACGTTTTTGTCACCCAGAACGTGGCCCGCGCCGTGATCTTTGTGGTGGCAGCCCTTGTTGTGGCTGCCTTGTTGTGGCTCTCCCTGTGGCTTGCCCACCGCAACCGCCCGCTCACGGCAGCAGCGGCTGCCGATGACAACCTGCGGCGTTACCAGCAGGCCCTGGAGCCTGTCCGAAAGCTGGCCATGTTGGCCATCCCGGTGCTGTTCGGCTTGTTCACGGCCTCCACCATGGCCTCCCAGTGGGAAACCGTGCTGCTGTTCTTCAACCAGGTTCCGTTCGGTCAGGACGATCCCCAGTTCGGCATGGATGTTGGCTTCTGGGTCTTCACCCTGCCGTTCCTGCGTCTGCTCCTGGGCTTCCTGGTCTCCGTGCTGCTGCTGTGCGCCATCGGTGCCGTTCTGGTCCACTACATCTACGGCGGCATCCGCATCACGGAGAAGGGCCTGAAATTCAGCACCGCGGCTCGCGTGCAGTTGGCCGTCACCGCAGCCCTGTTCCTGTTGCTGCAGGGTGTGAACTTCTGGTTGGACCGCTACGCCACATTGCAGTCCACGTCCGGTTCCTGGACCGGTGCGCTTTACACGGATGTCAACGCCGTGATCCCCGTGCGTGGCATCTTGGCCATTGCCGCTGTGTTGGTGGCTGTGCTCTTTGTGATCTCCGCGGTGATCGGTCGGTGGCGTCTGCCGCTGATCGGAACGGCCATGTTGGTTGTGGTCGCCGTCGTCGCCGGAGGCATCTACCCCTCCCTGGTGCAGCGTTTCCAGGTGACCCCCACGGAGCAGTCCGTGGAGAACCCTTACATCCAGCGCAACATTGACGGCACCCGTGCGGCCTTTGGTCTGGACGGGATCACCACAGAGGCCTATGCGGCCACCGTGGATGCCGGTGAAGGCGATCTGGCCGATTACGCGCAGACCACCAGCAACATCCGTCTGCTGGACCCCAACGTGGTCTCCCCGGCATTCGCGCAGTTGCAGCAGTTCCGTCCGTACTACAACTTCCCGGGCACCTTGGACGTGGACCGCTACGAGTTGGACGGAGAGGTGCAGGACACCGTCCTGGCCGCCCGTGAGCTGGATGTGGACACCGGCGGAAGTTGGTACAACCAGCACGTGGTCTACACCCACGGCTACGGCCTGGTGGCCGCCTACGGTGACCGTGTGCAGTCGGATGGCCGCCCGTCGTTCATCCAGGGCGGCATTCTGGCCCAGGGTGAGATCTCCGATGACTACCAGCCGCGAATCTACTTCGGCATGCAGTCCCCGGACTACTCCGTGGTGGGTGGTGCCGAAGGTGATGACCACCTGGAACTGGACCGTCCCTCCACGGCAGATGACGAGACCGAGGACGTCCGCAACACCTTCTCCGGTGACGGTGGACCCAACGTGGGCAACCCGTTGAACCGCTTGTCCTACGCGATCCGTTTCCAGTCCTCGGACCTGCTGTTCTCGGATGCCGTGCGGCCTGAGTCCCAGATCCTCTACGACCGCAACCCCCGTGACCGTGTGTCACAGGTGGCCCCGTACCTGACGGTGGACGGCAACCCGTACCCGGCCATTGTTGACGGACGCGTGAAGTGGATTGTGGACGCCTACACCACGTCC
Source organism: Kocuria sp. ZOR0020 (assembly GCF_000800955.1). Classification (NCBI taxonomy): domain Bacteria; kingdom Bacillati; phylum Actinomycetota; class Actinomycetes; order Micrococcales; family Micrococcaceae; genus Kocuria; species Kocuria sp. ZOR0020. Next base: position 4,208 of record NZ_JROX01000010.1, on the reverse strand, counting down.
AACAGCTACCCGTACTCTTCGCCCATGCAGTTGCAGGAGGCCACCGCTGACACCACGACGGCGGAGGGTGCTGCGGCTCAGCTGCCCAACGAGCGCGTGAACTACATGCGCAACTCGGTCAAGGCAACGGTTGACGCCTACGACGGTTCCGTGGATCTGTATGCCTGGGATGACGAGGACCCTGTGCTGCAGGCTTGGCAGAACGTGTTCCCGGAGACGGTGAAGCCGTACTCGGAGATGTCCGCCGAGCTCATGGACCACGTCCGGTACCCGGAGGACATTTTCAAGGTCCAGCGTGACCTACTGAACACCTACCACGTGACGGATGCCAACAGCTTCTACGCGGGCGATGACGTCTGGTCCATTCCCAATGACCCCACCAATGACAACGCCACGGCCATCCCGCCGTACTACCTGTCGTTGCAGATGCCCGGTGAGGATCAGGCCAGCTTCTCCCTGACCACACCCTTCATTCCGCAGCAGAACCAAGGCGAGAACACCCGTAACGTGCTCTACGGGTACCTCTCCGCCAACGGTGACGCCGGAACCGGTGAGGACGGGGTCAAGGCTGACACCTACGGGCAGATGACCCTGCTGGAGCTGCCACGTAGTTCGGTGGTCCCGGGACCGGGTCAGGCGCAGAACAACTTCAACTCGAACACAGAAGTTTCCTCCGCGCTGAACCTGCTGCGTCAGGGTGGTTCTGAGGTCATCAACGGCAACATGTTGGCACTGCCGGTCAACGACGGCGTGCTCTACATCCAGCCGGTCTACGTCCGCTCCTCCGGTGATTCCGGGTATCCCACGTTGCGCCGTGTGCTGGTGAGCTACGGCGAGGAAGTGGGCTTTGCCCCCACCCTGGAGGAGTCCTTGGACCAGGTCTTCGGTGGCGACTCCGGTGCCCAGACCGTTCAGGGTGCCGGCGTGAGTGAGGAAGAAGCGGCGGATGCCGTGGGTCAGGATGCTGTGCCCACGGAGGGTGAGACGGCAACGCCGTCGCCGTCTCCGTCGCCCACGGGTGGTGCGTCCTTGGACGAGGCCCTCAATGACGCCAGCACCGCCATGCGTGACTCCCAGACCGCCATGGAGGACGGTGACTGGTCCGCTTACGGCGAGGCCCAGGATCGCCTGCAGGAGGCACTCGACCGCGCACTTGAGGCCGATGGGGTCTCCGCCACACCTGGTGCGGGGGAAGGTGCGGTGGCACCTGGTCAGTGAGTTCGTGATACCAGGGAGGGCACTCCTGCGGAGGTAGGCCCTGTGGCACCGGGCGAGTGAGGCCTTGATGTCCCACAGCAATCGGGGGCCCCACCACTGCTCGGGCGGTGATGGGGCTCTCGACTTGCGTCTACCGGGGTGGGTGCGTAAAGTAATCACCTGTCGCCGCGGGGTGGAGCAGTTCGGTAGCTCGCTGGGCTCATAACCCAGAGGTCGCAAGTTCAAATCTTGCCCCCGCAACTCTGAAGAACCCCTCTCCTTGAGTTTTCAGCTCAGGAGGAGGGGTTCTTGCTTTGCCCGCCTGGGCCACCGCGCAGCACTTCTACGCATTCTGGGCCGCCATCACGTCCTGATGGCGGCCCAGAATGCGTAGAAGTCGTGCCGTCAGGCTCAGATTTCCTGGGAGCCCACAATCTTCTCGCCGTCCTTGACCGCGTCCCCGCTGCGGCCGGCCTTCAACGCAGCCAGGCGGGCCTCCACTTCGGACTGACGGCCCAGTTCTTCCAGGGATTCGAATTGTGCGTCCAACGACGACGCCGCGAGCTCCTGCTGGCCTGCAACCCGCGCCTCTTCGCGGCGGATCTTGTCCTCGAACCGGGAGACCTCAGACAGGGGATCCATCACGTCAAAGGCCTTGAGGGAGTCCTGCACGGCCGCCTGCGCAGCAACGGTCTTCTGACGCGCGTTGAGCTCGTCCCGCTTGGCGGAGAGTTCTTGGAGCTTGCCGTGCATCTTGTTCAGCCCGTCCTTGAGCTGATTGACCACCTGGGTCTGGTGCTCGATCTGAGGCTGCGCGGTACGGGCCTCGGACTCGTGCTGCATCTGACGCTGCAGTGCCACCTTGGCCAAGTTGTCGAACTTTTCCGCCTCGGAACTCTGCCCGGCTGCGCGGAACTCATCAGCGCGGGTGGATGCGGCCAGCGCCTTGTTGCCCCACTCCTGGGCGTCCCGAACGTCCTCAGCGTGATCCTGTTCCAGCATGCGCAGCTGGCCGATGGTGGTGGCCACGGCTGATTCGGCCTCGCGGATGTTCTGCGTGTAGTCGCGGACCATCTGGTCCAGCATCTTCTGCGGGTCCTCAGCCGAGTCGATCAGGGAGTTGATGTTGGCCTTGGCCAGCTGGGCAATACGCCCAAAGATGGACTGTTTGGCACTCATGGGTGTTTCCTTCCGTGGTGATGGTGAAGTTGGCGTTGAGGTGGTCAAGAATCTTGGGCGGCAGCGCGAGCGGGCTCAGAAATCGAATCCTCCAAAGTCCCCCAGTCCGCCCAGGAAATCCCCGGAGTCGTGGGAGTCACCGAATCCGCCACCAAAACTCTGGCTGATGGCGCCGTCGTCGTCGCCCACGCCATCCAGTACCGAGCCCAGGAGGATGCCTCCCAGGACTGCTCCGCCCAGACCGGGGCCGCCAAAGCCGCCCATGCCGCGCATGGTGCCGGACAGGCCACGGTGGTGTGATCTGCGGTAACCGCCGTTCCAGCCCGCTCCACCCATGCCCCAGCCCCCGCTTGCATCTGGACCGCCTCCAAAACCGGAGACGTCCTGCTGTGCTTCCTGGCGGGAAGCGGTGGCAAGGCGGATGGCCTCGTTGGCGTGGTTCAGGGCGGTGGACGGTTCCGTGTTGCGCAGCCGCTGGGCCTCGGAAAGGTGGCGTTCGGCCTCGGAGAGGTGGGTGCGGGACTGTGCCTGGATGCCCCCGCGGCGGGCGCCCACGTAGTCGTGGGCCTGGGTGACAGCAGCCTGGGCGGAGACCATGGTGCGATCCAGGGTGGCCCGTGCGGCACGGTCCCGTTCGTGTTCTTTACGCAGCCCGGCCAGAGCTTTCTCCAGTTCGGTGGTGACCACGGAGAGTCGGTGGGACAGGGCGTAGGGATCAAATCGGCCGCCTGCCAGTTCTGCTTCAATCCCGGTCAACACGGATCGGACCCCGGCTGCGGTGCCCGTGAGTTCGGTGCGCATGGCAACCTGCGCGGTGGCTTCGGCCTCGGCCACGTCCCGGTGGGCCACGGCAATGGCATCACGCAAGCTCTGTTCCGCGCGTTCCAGGTCCTGCGCGCCGCGTTGCACGGAGTCCACCAGGTCCCGCGCCTGTGTGGCCGCAAGTCCTGCGGCACGGACCTCCACGGCCGCCTGGGAGCGCTGACCGGAGCTCAGGTGTTGCTCAGCCTGCTGTGCGGCTGTACGGACGAATGCAATGCGCTCACCGGCCTGGGTCAGGTTCTCCGGAAGGGTTTGCCACGCGGAATCCAGATAGCGCTGCGCCAAACGGTCCAGGGTTGTCTGGGCCCGTTGCATGTCCGGGCCCAGGGCATCCACAGCAGCGACAACGGCGTTTCCCGCCTCCTGGGCAGTGGACTCCAGCGCACGCAGCTGACTGAAGTCTTCACGGTGTTGCGCCAAAGGAGTCTTGGCTTGTTGGCAGCGGTCCAGGATTTCGGCGATCCAGGCGCGCTGTTCTGCTTCTGTGTCAGGGATGGAATCCTCCAGCTTCTGCTGCAGGGCGAAGGAGCGTTGAAGGTGGTCCTTGGCCTCCTGCAGGGCGCGCTGGTAGGGGGCCACGGCGTCGTCGCCGAATTGCAGCTGGGCGAAAGCCAGTTCCTGATCCGCCGACTGGACGGCATTGTCCGTTGCCACCAGCGCCTCACCGGCGCGCCGATGCAGCTCCGGGAGGGGGAGCGGGGCGTTCGCCTGTGGCGCCTGAGTCTGGGCCTGCACTGGTTGGCCACCGGGGCCGAACCGCTGCTCGGCTGCGGTGCCCTGGATTTCTCCACGACGACGCCGGGACCGTGACCAGGAGATCAAACCAGCCACCACAACAATGGCCAACAGCCCCGTGACGCCCAGGGCGCCGAAAGCAGACGCGGTGTTCATGGTTGGGAGTGTACTGAGCGCAGCTGCCGGATGGCTGGGTCCACTGGGTTATTCGCCGTGGACGTAGTGGTTCAGGAGGGTGGCGAGGTTGGGGTAGATCACGCCTGGGGAGGGGCCGT
>NZ_JROX01000103.1:0-4554 GCF_000800955.1 Kocuria sp. ZOR0020 | reverse complement strand
TTCTCCACGGCAGCCACTCGCGGCGGAACTACCGCGCGCAGGACGTCGGAGAGCGTTCCCGCATGACGGGCCGCCACCAGACGCGCCACGGCCACCGTGGACTCCGTGAGAACCGGACAGGCTGAGACCACCCGCTGCAGCGGCTGCAGGCGGTCCCGTGACACCTGGGAATCCTGGGCCCGCTCGATCAGCCACCCCATCATCTGCTGACCACCAAAACGCACCCGCACCCTGGTTCCGGGTTGTGCCTGATCCGCCAGATCGCGCGGCACGCCGTAGTCGAACACCCGATCCAGATGTGGCACGTGACTCTCCAGGATCACCCGGGCCACCGGCAGATCCTCCGCCAGATATGCCGGGGCGTGGTCATGACCACCGCCGCCAGATCGCTTGCCGGTCCCAGCCGATGACCCGGTCCGTGCTCGGCGATTGCCCGCACCGCCAGCGCCTGCATCCCTGCGCGGTGGCGCGGAATCAGCCACCGCCAACAACTCCAGTTGTTCGCCCGCTATGTGCTCCGGCCGCTGCTGTGCTGTGTGGTCCTGCGGGCGCTGAGCTGAGGGGTACTGCGGCTGCTGCGCTGAGGGCCCGCTGGTGTCAGGCATTCACGGCAGACCGCAGCTGGTCAGCACGATTGGTGCGTTCCCACGTGAAATCCGAGTCCTTGCGGCCGAAGTGTCCGCCGGCTGCGGTCTTGGCGTAGATGGGGCGCTTGAGGTCAAGTTCCTCAATGATGGCCAACGGCCGCAGGTCAAAGACCTCCAGGACAGCGCGTTCAATGGCGGCCGGGTCCACGCTTTCGGTGCCGAAGGTGTCCACGTACACACCCACCGGGCGGGCCTTGCCAATCGCATAAGCCACCTGGGCTTCGGCCCGGTCCGCCAGACCCGCGGCCACAATGTTCTTGGCCACCCAGCGCATGGCGTATGCGGCAGAGCGGTCCACCTTGGAGGGGTCCTTGCCGGAGAAGGCACCACCGCCGTGGCGGGCCATGCCGCCGTAGGTGTCCACAATGATTTTCCGTCCGGTCAATCCGGCATCCCCCACCGGACCACCCGTGATGAAGTTCCCGGCCGGGTTGATGATGATTTTGACCTGGCTCAGATCCAGTCCGGATTCCTCCAACACAGGCTGGATCACGGACTCGTGGACGTCATGGCGCAACTGGTCCAGGTCATAGCTTTCGGCGTGCTGGGCTGAAACCACCACGGTGTCCACCGCCACCGGCGTCATGCCGTCATAACGCAACGTGACCTGAGTTTTTCCGTCCGGGCGCAGCTCCGGGAGGATCGCGGTCTTGCGCACCCGGGTGAGCTGTTCGGAGAGCCGGTGCGCCCAGTGAATGGGTGCCGGCATCAACACATCGGTCTCGTTGGAGGCATAGCCGAACATGATGCCCTGGTCCCCTGCACCCTGCGCATCACGGGGGTCCTTGGCCGTGCCCTCACGGTTCTCCAGCGAGTTGAACACGCCGTCGTAAATCTCCGGGGACTGCTCCCCCACGGAAATCGACACACCGCAGTACTTGCCGTCAAAACCCTGGACGGAGGAGTTGTACCCGATGTCCAGGATGGTCTTGCGCACAATGGCCGGGATGTCCACGTACCCGTGGGACTTCACCTCACCGGCAACGTGAACCAGACCTGTGGTGGCCATGGTCTCCACGGCCACGGAGGAATTGGGGTCACTGGTCAGCAGGGCGTCCAGAATGGAATCGGAGATGCGGTCACAGATCTTGTCCGGATGCCCCTCCGTGACGGACTCGGAGGTGAACAAGCTGGAACGGCCCGCAGCACCGCCGACAGCAGCGGCGGAACCGTGAAGAGAATCAGGGGTGGAAGTCACGCACACCAGGGTACCCAACAGCACGGACAGCACAGGCTAGGAGTTCGCCACCGCCGGGCGCGCAGCTGATCAGGTCGTACTCAGTGGCTGCGCTGGTGCAGGCGCACGATCCGCTCGGTCAAGGCTTGCGCAACATCATCCTTGGATCCGGCCACCGTCACCGGCTCACTGCCGTCAGCAGCCAGAATGGTGACCGCAGTGGTGTCCTGACCGAACACCAGGTCCGTTCCCACCTGATTGACACACAACAGGTCACAGCCCTTGCGCGCCAGCTTCTGCCGCCCCAGGGAGACGGGATCGTTCTGGTCGTCACCGGTTTCTGCGGCAAAGCCCACAATCAGTTGATCGCGTGCCTGGTCCTGGCGCTGTTGCACCAGTGAGCGCAGAATGTCCGGGTTGCGCACCAGCTGGATCACGGGGGCGTCATCGTTGTCCGTGGATTTCTTGATTTTGGTGCCGGCCACCTGCGCCGGACGAAAATCCGCCACAGCCGCAGTCATCACCACAATGTCAGCGTCGTGGGCGGATGCCTCCATGGCCTCCTTGAGCTCCAGTGCCGACCCCACGCGAGTCACGCCCATGGAGGGCCCGCCGTTGGTCTGTGTTCGCTGCTGCGGCAACGGGACGTCAACATGGGCTGCCACCAGGTCAACGTCAGCACCGGCTGCGGCCAAGGCGCGGGCCACCGCCAGTCCCTGCTTTCCGGAGGATCGGTTGCCCAGGTACCGCACCGGATCCAGAGCCTCCTGAGTGCCACCCGTGGAAACGACGGCGCGCAGCCCGGTCAGCGGGAGATCCGCCCCTGGTTCGTTCACCAGTGCCGAGCTGGCTTCTTGCACCAGAGTCAACGCGGCATCCCGGATGATTTCTGGATCCGGCAGCCGTCCCGGACCCGAGTCCTTGCCGGTCAGACGGCCCACTGCCGGTTCCAACACGGTGTGTCCGTGGCGGCGCAAGATGGCCACGTTTTCCTGCACGGCAGGATTGGCCCACATCTCCGTGTGCATGGCCGGGGCAAAGAGCACCGGAGCTTCAGTGGCCAGCAATGTGGTGGTGAGCAGGTCATCGGCATGACCGTGAGCGGCCCGTGCTAGTAGGTCCGCGGTTGCCGGGGCAATCACCACAAGGTCAGCGGCTTGGCCCTGACCCACGTGGTTCACCGTGGGAACACGGTCAAAAACCTCCGTGCTGACCTCTTCACCGGACAGGGCCTCCCACGTTGCCGCCCCCACGAACTCCAAGGCCGCACGAGAGGGAATGGGCACCACGTGGTGGCCGGCTTCGGAGAAAAGACGAAGGAGCATTGCCGACTTGTATGCGGCAATGCCCCCTCCTACGCCCAGAACGATGCGCATGTGGCGTGGTGTCTGCTCAGAGATCTTCTGCGGAGACGTCTGCCTGCTCCTCAGCTGCCACCGACTCGGGTGCCAGTTCCTCAGAGGCAAGCTCGGCACCGTCATCATCAGAAACGGTTTCAGCATCTTCGGCAACCAGCGGGGTGTCGGAGAAGACCATGGAGGAATCCAGCTCGGCTTCAGAACCGAAGAAGTCCTCACCGTAGAAGTCCGTGGCACCAATAGTGGACTCGGCGACCAACTGGCCGTTCTCGGAGAAGCCTGCGGTCTCCACGGCGGTGGAGTTGATCAGACCTTCATCGATCTCCCGCAGGGAGACGGACAGAGACTTTTCGTTCAAGTCAACATCCACCAGCGGGCCCACGTACTCGAACAAGCCTTCGTGCAGCTGCGAGTAGTACGCGTTGATCTGACGTGCGCGGCGTGCTGCAAAGATCACCAGTCCGTACTTGGAATCGGACTTGGCTAGCAGGCGGTCAACCGGCGGCTCGATGATGCCCTGGTTCTGAATGGACAAAAGATTGCTCCCAACCATGTGGATGTCTGTGAGCGGCTCAGGACGCGTTGGGAGTTGGATCCAGACCCATGAGTTCAACCAACGCTGCCGCAGCGGCCTCAACCCGGTCATTAATCACCGTGTGATCGAATTCGGATTCAGCCGCGAGTTCTATCTTAGCGGTTTCCAGGCGGACGCGCTGTTCCTCTGGTGTCTCCGTCCCACGTCCCGTGAGCCGGGCCACCAGATCCTCCCACGTGGGCGGGGCCAGAAACACGAACTGGGCCTCCGGCATGGACTCCCTCACCTGCCGGGCACCTTGCAGATCAATTTCCAACAGGACCTTGCGCCCATCCCCCACGGCCTCCATCACCTTGGCTCGCGGAGTGCCGTACCGGTAGGAGTTGTGGACCACGGCCCACTCGAGCATCTCTCCGGCTCCCACCATGCGGTCAAACTCTTCATCGGTGACAAAAAAGTAGTGCACGCCCTCCACCTCGCCCGGGCGAGGCTTACGGGTGGTGGCCGAAACCGACAACCAGACCTGCGGGTAGTGGTCCCGGACGAACGTGGACACGGTGCCCTTGCCCACGGCGGTGGGACCTGCAAGAACGGTGACCGAAGGCGCTGCCGGAGCCTGCCGGTCGGAAGAAGCCTGCGGAAGTTCGGACACAGTGGAACCTTTCGACAAATACGGGATACATGGCGACGATGGAATACGCGGCAATGATGGACTACACGGCCAGGTTTGACGTTCGGTTCAGCGTACCGCCACCACGTGATTCGGGCGCCCACCGCGTCACTGCGGTGGGCGCCCGAATGGCTGAGATCACGGCCGTGGCCTCACCGGAGACAACC
>NZ_JROX01000102.1:0-5869 GCF_000800955.1 Kocuria sp. ZOR0020 | reverse complement strand
ATCCGGTGTGATGGCGGGGGCCGCAGCCATTCTGCTGGCGGTGACCGTGGGGATCGGTGTGGACCCCGGAGCGGCCGGGCTGCAGGCCACCGGAGCCGGCGGTTCCCAAAAGACGGAGGTGGAGCCCACCGGTGAAACCGTCCGGCTGGAGATCGACGCCGTGGACATGAGCTACACGCCCAACCAGGCCACGGTCAACGCCGGAGATCACGTGATCATCGAACTGACCAACACGGATCCCACCAACGTCCACGATCTCCAGATCGGTGGCGAACGCACTGAACGCCTGCGGGAGGGGCAGACCGGGGAGATCGACCTGGGCGTGGTCTCCGAGTCCATGGAGGGTTGGTGCACCGTGGCCGGTCACCGCCAGATGGGCATGACCTTCACCCTCACCGTGGAAGGGGGCGGGGACTCCGATTCGCTGAGTGCCCAGAACACCGACGACGCCGCCTCCCAGGACAATGCATCCGGAGGGGCCATGGACGGCATGGACCACGGCGCTTCCGGTAGCGGATCCCATGCCGTGGCCGTGGACCCGGAAGCCACGTTGGAAAACGTCGTGGATCCCGTGCTGAGCCCGGTGGACAGCACCGGTGGCAGCGACGACGGCGAACCAGCTGACCACCGGCTGACTCTGGAGGTCACGGAGGAGCCCATGGAAGTGGCCCCAGGCGTGTGGCAGCAGCGGTGGACCTTCAACGGCTCCACCGTGGGTCCCACCCTGCACGGGAAGATCGGCGACACCTTTGAGATCACCCTGGTCAACAACGGCACCATGGGACACTCCGTGGACTTCCACGCCGGTGAGGTGGCACCGGATGAGACCATGCGGACCATTGCTCCCGGGGAGGAACTGACCTACCGGTTCACCGCCAACAGGGTTGGGATCTGGATGTATCACTGCTCCACGGCACCCATGAGCGCCCACATCGCCGGGGGCATGCACGGTGCGGTGATCATTGAGCCAGAAGACCTGGCACCGGTGGATCGTGAGTACGTGCTGGTCCAGTCGGAGGTCTACATGGACGGGAACGGTTCTTCCAGGGATGAGGCCAGGCCCGTCAACGCGGAAGCCGTCGGCAGCGGGGCTGAGCCAACGTTCGTGGTGTTCAACGGGGCCGCGAACCAATACGACCAACAGCCGCTGGAGGCCCGGGTGGGGGAGCGGGTTCGGGTCTGGGTGTTGGATGCCGGGCCCAACCGTCCATTGAGCTTCCACATCGTGGGAGACCAGTTCGACACCGTCTTCAAGGAAGGCGCCTACAGCTTGCGCAACGGGGTGGACCCTTTTGGGACGACCGGTGGTGGGTCCCAGGCCCTGGGGCTGGAAGCGGCACAAGGTGGCTTTGTGGAACTCGAGTTCGATGAACCGGGGCACTTCCCGCTGGTCAATCACGTGATGGCGGATGCCGAGCGGGGCGCGCACGGGATCTTCCATGTCACGCAGTGAGCAGGCCGGTGCACGTCCCGCTCCGCTGGGCCGGGTCACGTGACGTAGCCCGCGTGACCACCGGCAGACACAACAACGTTCCGGTGTTGATCCGGGGATAGGCTGGCCGCATGGCTGAAGAGAAGAAAGCACAAATCGGTGTCACCGGCCTTGCGGTGATGGGGGCCAACTTGGCCCGCAACCTTGCCCGTCACGGCCACACCGTGGCCCTGCACAACCGCTCGGTGGAGAAGACCGATGCTCTGCTGGCCGAGCACGGGGATGACGGCGAGTTCATCCGCACTGAAACCATGCAGGAACTGGTGGACTCATTGGAGAAGCCCCGCCGCATCCTGGTCATGGTCAAGGCGGGGGCTCCTGTGGATGCCGTGATCGATCAGCTGGTTCCGCTGCTGGATGAGGACGACATCATCATTGACGGCGGCAACTCCCATTACCCGGACACCATCCGGCGTGAGGCCGCTCTGGCCGAGAAGAACATCCACTTTGTGGGCGTTGGCGTTTCCGGCGGCGAGGAAGGTGCGCTGAACGGCCCGTCCATCATGCCCGGCGGCTCCGCCAAGTCCTACGAGTCCTTGGGCCCGCTGCTGGAGGACATCTCCGCCAAGGCTGACGACGGCACCCCGTGCTGCGCCTGGATCGGAACCGATGGCGCCGGGCACTTTGTGAAGATGGTGCACAACGGCATTGAATACGCGGACATGCAGGTGATCGGCGAGGCCTACGAGCTGCTGCGTGACGTGGCAGGGCAAGAGCCCGGCGATCAGGCCAACACATTCGCCGAATGGAACCGGACCGAGCTGTCCTCCTACCTGATCGAGATCACCGCTGAGGTGCTCAAGCAGGTGGACGCCAGGACCGGCAAGCCCTTGGTGGACGTGATCGTTGACGCCGCCGGCATGAAGGGCACCGGCACCTGGACGGTCATGGCCGCCCTGGACCTGGGATCCCCCGTGACGGCCATTGCCGAATCGGTGTTCGCCCGCGCCCTGTCCTCCACCGAGCGTGAGACCCGCCTGGAAGCTCAGAAGACCCTGGCTGCTGGCGTCCGTGAGTCCGACACCGTGGGGGATGCCGCCTTTGTGGAGGATGTTCGCCGCGCCCTCTACTGCTCCAAGCTGGTGGCCTACGCCCAGGGCATGGAGATGCTGGCCACGGCCTCCGGTGAGCACAACTGGGACTTGAAGCTGGACACCATCGCCTCCCTGTGGCGAGCCGGGTGCATCATCCGGGCCGAGCTGCTGCAGGACATCATGGCCGCATACAAGGACGGTGCTGAGCCGCGAAACCTGTTGTTCGCCCCGGTGTTCCGAGACGTCATCGAGGAGTACCTGCCGTCCTGGCGCCGTGTGGTGGTGGAAGCCACCGAGCGTGGCATTCCCGCACCGGTGTTCTCATCCTCCTTGGCCTACTACGATGGCCTGCGCCGTCCGCGCCTGAACGCTGCCCTGACACAGGGCCTGCGCGACTACTTCGGCGCTCACACCTACGGTCGGATCGACACCGACGGCGCCTTCCACACCTTGTGGAGCGGTGACCGTTCGGAGATCGACTCCTGACCTGACGGCAAGCACCCCCGCCGAAAAGTGTTTTGTCCCGCCCATCAGATGCGATGGGCGGGACAAAACACTTCTCAGCGGGTCAGCCGAGCACTACTCAGATCCACATGGCGGGATCGATGTAGGTGGCCGGATCCACCAGAGGCTCCTGCTTGTCCGGGGTCCGGGGTCGAGCCTTGCCCGGAATGCCGGTGACCACGGAGTCATCAGGGACGTCCTTGACCACCACGGCATTGGCTCCAACGGCGGATCCTGCGCCGATCTGGATGTCACCCAAGACCTTGGCACCTGCGCCCACCGTGACGCCGTCGCCGATGGTGGGATGGCGTTTGACGGCTGCCAGTGACGTCCCGCCCAGGGTCACCCCCTGATACAGCATGACGTCGTCGCCGATCTCAGCGGTTTCTCCGATCACCACACCCATGCCGTGATCGATGAAGAAGCGACGGCCGATCTGTGCACCGGGGTGGATCTCCACGCCGGTGAGGAACCGGCCGAGCTGCGAGACCGTACGGGCAGCACCACGAGTGCGGTCGGTCTGCCACAAGCGATGGCTGACACGGTGCAACCAGATGGCATGCATACCTGAATAGTTCAGGGCCACCTCCAGATCCGTGCGAGCAGCAGGATCGTGGGTGCGTGCAGTGTCCAGGTCCTCGCGCAGTCGGCTCAGAAAACTCACGTGACTCCTTGTGGTGGGGCAAAATGCCCCTGGCGCGTGGTCACACGCGCCAGGGGCAGGACATACGGGTGATCAGCCGCGGATGTCGTCGTACAGGATGGTGGAGATGTAACGCTCACCGAAGTCGCAGACCACGGCCACGATCAGCTTGTCCCGGTTCTCTTCCTTCTTGGCCTCTTCCAGGGCAGCCCACACGATGGCGCCGGAGGAGATGCCGCCCAGGATGCCTTCTTTGGTGCCAAGCTCTCGTGCGACACGGATGGAGTCATCGGTGGTGACGTCGTAGACGTCGTCGTAGATCTCCTTGTCCAGGATGTCCGGCACGAAGTTGGCGCCCAGGCCCTGAATCTTGTGCGGGCCGGCCTTGCCCTCGGTCAGCAGCGGGGAGTCGGCGGGCTCCACGGCAACCAGGCGCACCCCGGAGTTCTGCTCCTTGAGGTAACGGCCGGCACCCGTGATGGTGCCGCCGGTGCCGATGCCGGCCACAAAGATGTCCACGCCGCCGTCGGTGTCTTCCCAGATCTCCGGGCCGGTGGTGTTGTAGTGGACGGTGGGGTTGGCCTGGTTCTCGAACTGGCGGGCCAGAACGGCGTTCTCCGTGTTCTCCACGATCTCGCGGGCACGATCCACGGCACCGCGCATGCCCTCAGCACCCGGGGTCAACACGATCTCTGCGCCAAAGGCACGCAGCATGGCGCGACGCTCGGTGGACATGGTCTCCGGCATGGTCAGGATGACCTTGTAACCGCGGGCTGCACCCACCATGGCCAGGGCGATGCCGGTGTTCCCGGAGGTGCCCTCCACAATGGTGCCGCCGGCCTTGAGCTCACCGGATGCCTCGGCGGCGTCCACAATGGCCTTGCCGATACGGTCCTTCACGGAGTTTGCCGGGTTGTAGAACTCCAACTTGACGGCCACGTTGCCGGGGAGGTCCTTGTCCAGCTCGTTGAGGCGGACCAGGGGGGTTCCGCCGACCAGGTCAGTGACGTTGTTGTAAATCTTGGCCATGGGTCTTCATCCTTCCAATCGGGATTTCATGCGCGTGGATCAGTGCGCTGGCGCAATCTCTGCCAGGCTATCGAGAATCAAGCAGTTACTTCAGAGTAAGAAACTTTGCGTAACGTTGGCGGACCTTGGACAACTTGGGGTTGATGACCAACTGGCAGTAGCCGTTGAACGGCTGCTTGGCATAGAAGTCCTGGTGGTAGGACTCCGCCGGATACAGCGTGCCCAGAGGCTCCACCGTGGTGACCACGGGATCATCGAAGAGCTGTTGGGCGCGGTCGATGGCAGCGCGGAACAGGTCTTCCTGCCCCTGGTCCGCGGGGAACATGGCGGAACGGTACTGCGTGCCGACGTCGTGCCCCTGCCGGTTCAAGGTGGTGGGATCATGCCCCGTGAAGAAGATGTCCAAGATGGTGTTTTCAGAGACCACGTCCGCATCAAAGGTGACCACCACGGCCTCTGCATGCCCCGTGGTTCCGGTGCACACGCTGTGGTAATCGGGATCGGAAGTGTGCCCGCCGGTGTAGACGGACTCAACCGCCTGCACACCCCGTGTGATGCGATACACGGCGTCCAGGCACCAGAAGCACCCGCCTGCCAGTACAAAAGTCGTTGGTCTCACGTGGGTGTCCAACACGGTCACGCTGCTGCCTATTCCGGCGGCTCTGCACCCTCCTAGACTGAAGACATGGCATCTGCAGACACGGACACCCAGTCAGCGCCCACAGTCGCCCAAGTGGTGAAGATGGCCGACACCCTGTGGCCATTTTCCACTCAGGAGTCCTGGGACGCTTCCGAGCTGGTCATCGGCAGACCCCAGGCCCCGGTTGCCCGGATCATGGTGGCCGTGGATCCGGTGACCTCCGTGGTGCATGAGGCCATGGAAGCGGAAGTGGACCTTCTCCTGGTTCACCACCCCCTCCTACTGGGCGGGCAGAGCTCCATTGCCGCCGATGGCTACAAAGGGCGAATTGTCCACGACCTGATCGAGAACCACATTGCGTTGTTGGCCTGCCACACCAACGCAGACAGCGCCCCGTCCGGTGTTTCGGAAACATTGATTCAGGCATGTGGTGTCGCACAGTCCTCGCCTCTGAAACCGTTGGACTCGGATCCGGCAACGGGACTGGGGCGGATCGGTCAACTCGAGACCCCCGTGACGTTGGAGGA
>NZ_JROX01000101.1:0-9476 GCF_000800955.1 Kocuria sp. ZOR0020 | reverse complement strand
AGTTGGTTTCTTGGTGAACTTGTGTGTTCGTGTGCGTTAAGTGTGTTCGCATGGTGAACACACGAGGTTGATCGACGGTTTTGTGAGATTGCGCGCACGCCAGCAGAAAAAGGCCACCGCCCCGTTCCCGTGAGAACGCCGGGTGCTAACATCGTGGACATTGGATGACGAGTCCCGGTGGAAAGCTCTGGCTGGCCGGGCGGCAACCCTCTCACGTGGTGGGGTGCCCCAGATGCACATCCGGCTCCGGTCAACGGACCTGCGGCAAGCACGGAATCAAACTCCGCACCTCACAGGGTGATTCATCGTGTGTGCTCGGGTACCAGACCCACGCATCACGAATGAAAGGCACACCCTCCCATGCGCGCTTACCGAGTTTCCGCACTGGCAGTCACCACCGTCCTGGGCCTCACCCTGGCCGCCTGCGGTGGTTCCGAATCCGCTGAAGGCCCCTACGACGACGAGGTCATCACCCTGGGCGTGATCGGTTCATCTCCCGTGGACCAGGCCATCGTGGACGCTGCCGCTGAAGAGGGGATCACCGTGGAGCTGCGCGAGTTCGGCGATTACAGCCAGGTGAACCCCGCAACCGTCAACGGTGACATCGACATGGCACGCTTCCAGCACATCGCCTACCTGGCGGACTACCGGAACAACTCCGGCGAGGACGTGGTGCCGATTGTTTCCACCTCGATCTACCCCATGGGCATCTACTCCAACCAGTACGATTCCCCGGACCAGATCCAGGAGGGCGATGAAATCGCGATCCCCAATGACTCCATCAACCAGACGCGCGCCCTGCTGCTTCTGGAAGCCAACGATCTGGTGCAGTTCACCTCAGAAACCACCGCACCCACCGAGTCGGACGTGGACACGGAGAACTCCAAGGTTCGGGTCACACCTGTGTCCGCTGAGCAGACTGTGCTCTCCCTGGATTCTGTGGCGGCCTCCGTGGTCAACAACGACTTCCTGGAGCGCGCCGACCTGAACCCCCAGGACGCACTGGCCGAGGACGGCGTGGGCGAGGAGAGCTCCTACCCCTACGTCAACCTGTTCACCACCA
The DNA here is from genome assembly GCF_000800955.1 of Kocuria sp. ZOR0020. NCBI lineage: Bacteria > Bacillati > Actinomycetota > Actinomycetes > Micrococcales > Micrococcaceae > Kocuria > Kocuria sp. ZOR0020. The sequence goes on along the minus strand of NZ_JROX01000101.1, from coordinate 8,413 downwards.
CCGAGGCCAACGCCGACGACGAAACCTTGAACAAGGTTGCCGAGCTGTTCCACACGGACTCCGTGCTGGAGGCGGAGGCCGAGGAGTCCCGCGACACCGCCGTGTCCCTGGACCTCTCCCGCGAGGACATGGACCAGATCCTGGCTGACTACCAGGAAGACCTCAAGAAGTGACCTCGACGGTAACGGGCAGCCCTTTGTCCAGGCCTGGTGAAGACGCTGAGGTGATCGTTCGTTTCGAGAACGCCACCAAGACGTTTGTGACCGGCAAGGGCAAGGGCCGGCGGGAAGTGACCGCTGTGGAGGATGTTTCTCTGAACATTCGCCGCGGTGAGATTTACGGTGTGATCGGTTACTCCGGTGCCGGCAAGTCCACCTTGGTGCGCATGATCAACGGCTTGGAGCCTGCCACCAGCGGCAAGATCCAGGTGGACGGGCATCAGGTGGATGGCCGGACCGAGGACCAGTTGGCTCCGGTGCGCCGGGACATCGGCATGATCTTCCAGCAGTTCAATCTGTTCACTTCCCGCACCGTGGCCGGCAACGTGGAGTACCCGTTGATCCGTGCCGGGTGGGACAAGGCCAAGCGCAAGGCGCGGGTGGAGGAACTGCTGCAGTTCGTGGGTCTCACGGAACGTGCCGGGAATTACCCGGAACAGCTTTCCGGTGGGCAGAAGCAGCGTGTGGGCATTGCCCGTGCGCTGGCTGCTCAGCCCAAGATCCTGCTGGCGGATGAATCCACGTCCGCGCTGGACCCGGACACCACGCAGGAAGTGCTCGGCTTGTTGCGCCGGGCCAACCGGGAGTTCGGCATCACGGTGGTGCTGATCACCCATGAGATGGACGTGGTTCGCTCCATCGCGGACCGTGTGGCCGTGATGGACAGCGGGCGAGTGATTGAGGAGGGCCCCACGGCCCGCATCTTCTCCGCCCCGCAGACCGAAACCGCCCGGCGTTTTGTGGGCACCGTCAGCCATGACGCCCCCAACTCGGAGGAGTTGGCTCACCTGAGCCAGCACAGTCGGGGCCGTTTGGTGGTGGTGGATGTTCGCGACGGCGTGGACGTGGGTTCCGTTATGTCCTCAGCTGCCGCCCGCGGAGTGAACTTCCGGATCGTGTTCGGTGGGGTCTCTGTGCTGCAGAAGCAGTCCTTTGGGTCCCTGACTTTGGATCTGGCCGGTGAACCGCAGGCCGTGGAGGAGACCATTGCCGCCTTGGGTGAACTGACCACGGTGAAGGAGGTGTCGGCATGAACTGGTCCACCATGGGTCCCCAACTGCTGACCGCCATCGGCGAAACCCTCTACATGGTCTCCGTGACCATGATCATCGCGGGTCTGGTTGGCTTGTTCTTTGGCGTGGCGCTCTACGTCACCAGGCCCGGAAACCTCTACGCCAGTCGCGTGGTCAACACCGCGATCAACTTGGTGGTGAACTTTGTTCGCCCCATCCCGTTCATCATTCTGCTGGCGGCTCTGGGGCCGCTGACGGACTCCGTGATCGGCACCCGCCTGGGGCAGAATGCGGCGATCTTCACCATGTCCATCGCCGCCGTGTTCGCGGTGGCTCGCATTGTGGAACAGAACTTGATGTCCGTGGATCCCGGTGTGGTGGAGGCTGCCCGTTCCATGGGGGTCTCCCGCCCCAAGATCATCACCACGGTGATCCTGCCGGAGGCCCTTGGGCCCCTGGTGTTGGGCTACACCTTCCTGGTCATCGGTGTTACGGACATGTCCGCCATGGCCGGTGCCATCGGCGCCGGTGGTTTGGGTGACTTTGCGCTGCGCCTGGGTTACCAGCGGTTCAACGACGAGGTCACCTGGGCCGCCGTGGCCGTGATCATCGTGCTGGTTCAGCTGGTGCAGTTCGTGGGCAACTCCATGGCCCGCAAGATCATGCGCCGCTGACGCCATCCACCTGGCTGAACCGGGCACGACAAAGCCCCTCCTTGGACTGCTTCGCTTGAGGTCCGCTGCGGAGGGGCTTTGTCGTGCCCGGCCCCCGTGCAACGCCAGGCCAGAGAATTGAGCGCCTTCCGCAGGACGTCAAGCGAAGCAGTCCAAGGAAGGCGCTCAATTCTCTCGACCCCACCTGACCGCAGGTGCGACGACGACGGATGGCGGGTGGCGTCGTCGTTGTGAAGAAACGGGTACGCAAAAACCACGGCTGAGTACGGGAATGACCAGAATGTGGCCGGGAAGCTGGCGGAATGCGTACTTGACGGTGGCGAAACCGTACCCGGCCCTGGGAATCCACGGGTGGACTGTGGGTAACTGCCGGGGGAGTGTGGTTGCATGTCCGCCGTGACTGTTCTGCTCTACGTGGTTGGTGTGCTGATCGCCGCCGTGGCCTTTGTGCTCTCCATCGCCCTACATGAGGTGGGGCACCTGGTCCCCGCCAAGCTGTTCAAGGTGCGGGTGCGGCAGTACATGGTGGGGTTCGGTCGCACCATTTTTTCCCGACGACGCGGCGAGACCGAGTACGGGCTCAAGGCCGTCCCTCTGGGGGGATACGTGGCCATGGTGGGGATGTACCCTCCGGCCAAGGGCGAGGCGCCCTGCATGGATTCCACCGGGTTGTTCCAGCAGGCCGTGACGGAGACCCGCAGCCAGGAGGACCTGCACTCCCAGCCGGGGGACGAGGACCGGGCATTCTACAAGTTGCCCGTGTACAAGCGTCTGATCATCATGTTGGGCGGGCCGTTCATGAACCTGGTGATCGCGGTGGTGTGCATAGCCGTGCTGATCATGGGATTCGGCCGGGAAGCGCCCACCACGCAGATTTCCACGGTCAATGAGTGCGTGATCCAGGTGGAGGCGGACGCAGAACAGGCACAACAAACGCGGACCCGATGCACGGAGGCCGACACGGAGGCCCCTGCCCATGCCGCCGGACTGGAGCCGGGGGACCGGGTGGTGTCCATCAACGGTCAGGAGGTGGGTTCCTGGGAGGAGCTGACCACCATCATCCGGGAGCAGGGCAACCGGGAAGTTCCGCTGGTCTATGAGCGTGACGGCCAGGAAACCACCACAACCATCACCCCTCTGCTCACCGAACGCCCTGTGATGGATGACAACGGGGATGCGGTCGTGGAGGGCGGCCAGTACGTCTTGCAGGAAGTTGGCTTCATTGGTGTGAGCCCACGTTTTGACTTGGTGCCCCAGCCCGTCACGGAAGTTCCCGGTGCGGTGTGGGATGCCTTGAGCAATGTGGCAGGCGTGCTGTGGCGATTGCCGGTGAACGTGTGGAACACCGCGGTCTCCACCGTGACTGATGCCCCGCGCGATCCCAACGGGCCCATGTCCGTGGTGGGTGTGGGCAGGATCTCCGGTGAAGTGGCCACCACGGACCAGCTGAACCTCAGGGAGAAGTCAGCCACCCTGGTGGGGTTGATCGGATCCGTGAACATGGCCTTGTTCGCCTTCAATCTGCTACCGCTGCTGCCTCTGGACGGAGGGCATGTGGCCGGTGCGCTGTGGGAGAAACTGCGCCGTAGCTTCGCCAAGCTCACCGGCCGCAAGGATCCCGGTCCGTTTGACCCCCTGAAGCTACTTCCGCTCACGTATGTGGTGGTGGGATGTTTCCTGGTCATGACCGTGGTCCTGGTGCTGGCGGACATCATCGAACCGGTCAGATTGTTCTGAGCAGGCACCCGGTGTGCTCCACCTGGGGCACAATGGAGGATCGGCAGCGGCGCAACCGCGCACTGTTGCCCAAGAACACAACACCTACGTGTCAGGAGCATTTGTGAGTCCGGTCAGCCTGGGCATGCCCGCAGCACCTCAGCCCGTCCTCTCGCCTCGTCGGCGCACCCGGCAGATCCGCGTGGGCTCCGTGGGGGTGGGCTCCGATTCGCCGGTGAGCGTGCAGTCCATGACCACCACGCCCACCACGGACATCAACTCCACACTGCAGCAGATCGCGGAGCTCAACGCTGCCGGTTGCGACATTGTCCGGGTGGCCTGCCCGTCCCAGGACGACGCCGATGCCCTACCCATCATCGCCATGAAGTCCCCCATCCCGGTGATCGCAGACATCCACTTCCAGCCCAAGTACGTCTTTGCAGCCATCGACGCCGGATGCGCCGGTGTCCGCGTGAACCCCGGCAACATCCGCAAGTTCGATGACCAGGTGGGCGACATCGCCAAGGCCGCCAAAGACGCCGGGGTCTCCATCCGCATCGGTGTCAACGCGGGCTCGCTGGACCGCCGCTTGATGGAGAAGTACGGCAAGGCCACTCCTGAGGCACTGATGGAGTCGGCCAAATGGGAGGCCTCCTTGTTCGAGGAGCACGACTTCCACGACTTCAAGATCTCCGTCAAGCACAACGACCCCGTCACCATGGTTCGCGCCTACCAGCTTCTGGCTGCTGAGGGGGACTGGCCGCTGCACTTGGGTGTCACGGAGGCAGGTCCTGCTTTTCAAGGCACCATCAAGTCCGCCACCGCCTTCGGCGCTCTGCTCTCCCAGGGCATCGGCGACACCATCCGGGTGTCCCTCTCCGCACCTCCGGTGGAGGAGGTCAAGGTCGGCAGCCAGATCCTGCAGTCCTTGGGTCTGCGCCCCAAGAAGCTGGAAATCGTCTCCTGCCCCTCCTGCGGCCGCGCCCAGGTGGACGTCTACAAGCTGGCCGATGACGTCACGGAGGGGCTGAAGGACCTGACCGTGCCCCTGCGCGTGGCAGTCATGGGTTGTGTGGTCAACGGACCGGGTGAGGCTCGCGAAGCCGACCTGGGTGTGGCCTCCGGCAACGGCAAGGGCCAGATCTTTGTCAAGGGCGAGGTCATTCGTACGGTTGCCGAGGACCAGATCGTGGAAACCCTGATTGCAGAAGCCAACCGCATTGCGGAGGAGATGGACGCTGAAGGCGCCGAGGAAACGGGTACACCCTCCGTCACCGTGGCCGGATGAAGTTCTTCTCCGGGACCGGTTCCAGACTGGTCCCACCGCACGCCGTCCCGTCCGGGGCGCTGGACCAGTTGATGGCCACCCACCAGGTGACCTCAGCCTTTGTTGCCGAGAATGTGGGCAACTTCCGGGCGGCCCCCACACCTCAGACGGCACCAGTGGTGGGCGTCACCCGGCGTGGTCTGGGCCTGCCGGGGCGGCGCTCGCAGCCCATGGAACTGACTGGGGCCTGCTGGGTGGGCAGCAACGTGGTCCCCGTTGCCCTGGACGACGACGGCGTCAAGCTGGTGGCCGATCATCTGCTGACCGCACGCTCGCCACGGGCATCCTTCTTCGGCCCGCAACGTGGAGTTCTGGGTTTGTGGGAGTCGGTCAAGCACCGATGGTCTGATCCGTTTGCGGTGCGTGAGGACCAACCCTTCCTGGTTGCCAGTGAGCAGAGCCTGAGTCAGCCCCATCCGGAGGTCCGGCTGGCGCGCCGTTCCGATTTTGCCAAGGTTCTTCCGGCCAGTGCGGCCATGTTCACGGAGGAAGTGGGCTACGCCCCGGACACCAGCAAGGAGTCAAGTTACGTACTGCGCGTGGCCCATCTGGTCACCAAGGCCAGAACATACGTGGTCATGCGGGAGAACAAGGTGGTGTTCAAGGCGGACATCGGCGCTGCGGCCGGCCAAATCTGTCAGATCCAGGGCGTGTGGGTGGCACCGGAGTACCGAGGGCAGGGATTGGCCGCGCCCTTCATGACCTCCGTGGTGGAGGATGTTCGCCACAGGTGGCCCACCGTGAGCCTCTACGTGAACTCGTACAACCTGCCTGCCCTGAAGACCTACCACCGTGCCGGATTCCGGCAGGTGAGTTCATTTGCCACGGTTTTGTTCTGACGTCATGTGTTGTCACAAGTCTGGAGGGCGTCTGCGTCGTCGTGAATGAACAGGACACCGCTGCTGCTCCAAGGTTAGCCTGATCAGGCAATTCGCGCCTGGGGAGCTCCCATCCGTCAATGCTCCGGGCCCATTGACCACTGACGGGTTGGTCGGTCAAGCGGTCGACTCACCAGAGCTTCTGGATGACATCGTGACAGGGGAAACGGATTCCGGCTTGACTCTTGCTGCTCGAGCCTTTGAATCGCCGGACGCTGCGGAGAAGAAGATCCGATCCATGGCGCAGACGTACGTGGATTGCCCGGAATTCACCATGTCCGATGACATCGGTGCCCAGTTGGAGATGACCACCACCCACTTCACGCCGGAGATTGATGGTGCAGGCGCGGCGTTCGTGATGACCGCCCAGGCGGATGACGGCGAACAGACGATCGTGGGCAGCGGCATGAGCGTGGGCAACGTGGTGGTTCTGATCAACGACCTTGAAGGATGGACTGTGGAGTCGCCCAGTGGTGGGTCCACCCAGGGGCAGGAGGAGAACTCAGTCATCACAGGTGCGCTTGATGACGTTGCTGCGGGCCTGGTGGACGGACCGTCCCCGAATCCAATCGGCCAGTCCAGGATCTCCTCATGACCCGTCATGTCATGTCATACGACCGACTCTGACACAGAACCCGCCGTGAGGACTGGAGTTCGCATCTGCAAAGCATTAGTGTGATCCACACCAACGCCGGATGAAGTCCGACCTGTGCCACTGCAGGTGGAGCCGGCCGATCAAGGGGAGAAACATGGCTGAGAAGTCGAAGTTCTTGTTGGCAACGGGCGCTGTGTGTGTGCTGGCCCTGACCGCCTGTGGCAATGGTGGAGGCGGCAACGGAGGTGAGGAATCACCCAGCCCCACACCCGTGGTGGCCCCAGATGACTACACCGTGGACACCGCTGAGTCCACGCTGGCTTCAGCCACGGTTGACGGGGAGGAGGTCAGTGACGTCGTCTCCCTCCGTGAGGGCATGCAGGACGCAGAAGCCCAGGATGCATCATCCATGATGGGCGCCATGATGGACCTGATCGACAGTGATCCCGCTGAGTGCAAGGACCCGGTGATCACCGCTGTCACCGCCGGCGCCCTGAACGGCGAGGGCGTCACGGAGCACACAGATGACATGGTGGGTGGAACCGGTCCGAACGACGAAACGATTTCCGTCCGCGTCATGGATTCCCGGGATGCCGCTGACCAGGCCGTCAAGGACCTGAAGTCCAGCCTGGACGACTGCCAGGAATTCACACTCTCCTCCATGGGGGATGGGACCACGGTGAACTCCTCCACGTCCAGTCCCGAGGTGGAGGGGGCCGGGGAGACCTTGGTGTTCTCCGGTACCGGCACCAATGAGGACTCGACTGCCAGCCCCGACGCAGAGGGTGAGAGCACCTTCAGCACCTCAGCCATGAGCGTGGGCAACATGGTGGTCATGGTGGTTCCAGGCACGGGGGCTTCCGTGGTTGGTGGAGGCAGCAGCTCGTCCACGGCCAGCCCCGCCAGCGAGGATGAGCTTCAGAGCTCCATGAGTGATTTGGCTCAGGCATTCGTGGACGGTCCCGTTGAACCCACTGGATCCGCCAGCCCGGGCGAGACCGCCAGCCCCACGGCCAGCCCCACCGATTCCTGACCCCTCCCACTGATCGTTGCCTGGTGTACCCCTGGGTCCGCCAGGCGACGACTGTTGTTCACCTCAGATCAAGGAGCACCACACCATGGCAACTCAACGACGTTTTGCACTCGTCACGGCGACCTCCGCAGCAGCTTTGCTGGCACTCTCCGGCTGCGGCCTGTTTGGCGGCGACGACGATTCGGCAGACGACACCGCAACTCCCGAGCCCACCACCACGCAGACGGAAGAGGCCACCCAGTCTCCGGAGCCCACGGAGACGGAAACCTCCAGCGCGTCACCCACGGCAACAGAAACCAGTACTTCCGCATCCGGGGCACCCACGGACTTGACCAACAGCCGAGTGATGGGTGCGATGAACGGCCAGACCGTTGACGGGGTTCAGGTCAATGCCGCCACAGCCTCCATCATGGAAGCCTCCGGTTACGACATTCCTGCTCTGCTGCAGGAAGCCATGGGTGTGGTCACTGTGGACCCGGCCCAGTGCTCGGACCCGGTCCAGGGGTCTTTCATGGGTGGTGTGATGCAGTCCAACGTGGATGAATCGGTGGTGGCTGCTGATCAGGACGGTTCCGTGATCATCACGGTGCACACCTATGACTCCGTGGATGAGGCGGAAACTGAGCTCCAGGGCTTCCGTGACAGCACTCAGGACTGTGAGCAGGCCACCATGGCGCTGGACGGCGCCGCCATGGACATTGAGCTCACGGATGAGGAAATCTCCGTGAAGGACGCTGAAACCGCCATCACCACCACGTTCACCGCCACGGGCGCAGGCGGCAGCATGGATGTGCACACCGGGCGCATGGTGTACGGCAACTCTGTGGTTACCGCGATTTCTACGAGTGAGTACGACGGTCAGCGGGCAGACTACGAGGCCATGTTGAGTGAGGTGGCTGAACTGCTCCAAGACGCCTGAGCGGCGGGGCACAGCCTGAGCGGCGGGGCACAGCCTGAGC
>NZ_JROX01000100.1:0-16420 GCF_000800955.1 Kocuria sp. ZOR0020 | reverse complement strand
CCACCCGCGCAGGTGCCCAGGCCCTGATCGAGGCCGGGGCGGATGCCATCAAGGTGGGTGTGGGTCCGGGCTCCATCTGCACCACCCGCGTGATCGCCGGTGTGGGTGTTCCCCAGGTGACCGCCATCAACGAATCCGCCAAGGCAGCCATCCCCGCAGGGATTCCCCTGATTGCTGACGGCGGCCTCCAGCACTCCGGTGACATCGGCAAGGCCCTGGTGGCCGGAGCCGACTCGGTGATGGTGGGGTCCCTGTTAGCCGGCACCGATGAATCCCCTGGGGATCTGATTTTTGTGCAGGGCAAGCAGTTCAAGGCCTACCGCGGCATGGGTTCCCTGGGGGCCATGCAGACCCGCGCCGGGAACACCTCCTTCTCCAAGGACCGCTACTTCCAGGCAGATGTCTCCTCTGACGAGAAACTGATCCCGGAAGGCATTGAGGGCCAGGTGCCCTACCGCGGCCCGCTGGCCTCCGTGCTGCACCAGCTGGACGGTGGCCTGCGGCAGACCATGTTCTACACCGGTGCCTCTGACATCTCTGAGCTCAAGCACAAGGGGCAGTTTGTCCGGATCACACCGGCAGGGCTGAAGGAATCCCACCCGCATGACATCTCCATGACAGTGGAAGCCCCCAACTACCGGCGCTGAACCGCACGAGTCACATCAAGGCCCAGACCACCGGGTGCAAGCCCGTACCGAACTGATCAGGACGCAGACCATTGAACATGAATCTGGACATTGAGATCGGCCGCTCCAAGCGCGCCCGCCGGACCTTCTCCCTGGACGAGGTGGCACTGGTGCCCTCCCGGCGCACTCGGGACCCGCGTGAGGTCTCCACTGCGTGGAAGATCGACGCCTACTCCTTTGACACCCCGTTCATCGGTGCGCCCATGGACTCGGTGACCTCACCTGCCACCGCGATCGCCATGGGCAAGTTGGGTGTCCTGGGAGTGCTCAACCTGGAAGGTTTGTGGACCCGTTACGAGCACCCCCAGCCGCTGCTGAACGAGATCGCGGATCTGCCCGGCGACGACGTCTCTGCAGCCACCCGCCGCATGCAGGAGATCTACGCCGAACCCATCCAGCCCGAACTCATCACCGAACGCCTGCGGGAAATCCGTGAGGCCGGTGTGATCGTGGCCGGTGCTCTCACCCCGCAGCGCACCCAGGAGCACTACCGCACCGTGCTGGAAGCCGGCGTGGACCTGTTTGTGATCCGGGGGACCACGGTGTCTGCCGAGCACGTCTCCGAGGCCCAGGAGCCGCTGGATCTCAAGAAGTTCATCTATGACCTGGACGTTCCCGTGATCGTGGGAGGTGCCGCCGGGTACACCCCTGCACTGCACCTGATGCGCACCGGTGCAGCCGGTGTCCTGGTGGGCCTGGGTGGCGGAGCCGCTGCCCGTACCGAGCACGTCCTGGGCATCCACGCCGCCGGTGCCTCCGCGATTTCCGACGTCGCTGCCGCCCGCCGGGACTATCTGGATGAATCCGGTGGCCGATACGTCCACGTGATTGCCGACGGCGGTTTGGGCACCTCCGGTTCGATCGTCAAGGCGCTGGCCATGGGCGCTGATTCCGTCATGCTGGGCACCGCCCTGGCACGGGCGGAAGAGGCTCCGGGGCAGGGCTACCACTGGGGTGCTGAGGCCCACCACGCGGAGCTACCGCGCGGGGCCCGGACCCACGTGGGGTCCGTGGCACCGCTGGAACAGTTGTTGCGTGGGCCCTCCTACCACGTGGACGGGACCTCCAACCTGGTGGGCTCACTGCGTGGTGCCATGGCCACCACCGGGTACACCGATCTGAAGTCCTTCCAGCGTTCGGAGGTCGTGGTCCGCGGCTGAGCCGCCCGGATCTGGATTGGATGACCCCCGGATGCGATCACTAGACTGACACGGTGTTCCGGACAGCTCTCAGACCCAAGTCATTGATCGTTCTGGCGGTCTGTCTGAGCATCGCCACCGTGTTTGTGCTGCTCAGTCGCTGGCAGCTGAGCTCCAGCGAGGAGGGCCGCACGGTCTTCGACCCCGCCAAGGAGACGGTACAACCGCTGGTCAACGCCATTCCGGCCGGGGAACCTGCACTGGCCTCATTCGCGGACCAAGCCGTGGAGGCCGAAGGCTCCTACCGGGAGGACTCCACAGTTCTGGTCGACGGCCGGATCCAGAACGGCCAGACCGGATGGTGGGTGGTGGATGCACTGACCGTCACGGATTCGGCCGGGCAATGGTCGGATGCGGGTCAGGACATGGTCATCCCCGTGGTGCGCGGCTGGATTTCCGAGCCGGAGGCGGCCCAGGAGATTCACGTCCCGTCAGGCGACGTCGTGGTGGTGGGGCGATTCCTGCCACCCGAGGCGCCGCTGTCCACCGAGGACCAGGACCCGGGCGTGTACCGCAGTTTGTCCCCGGCGCAACTGACCAACGTGTGGGATGCTCCCGTCTACTCCGGATTCGTCACAGCAGAAGCCGAGTCCACGGCGGCTGACGGCCCCCAGATCAACGACGACGGCACCCTGCCCCAGGACGGTGAACTGCTCAGCTCAGGACTCCAGGTGGTCCAGGTGGACCAGCAGCCCACGGACACCTCCGTGAACTGGCTGAACCTGTTCTACGCCGTGGAATGGATCGTTTTTGCAGCGTTCGCCCTGTGGATCTGGTACCGCTCCGTGGCCGATGACCACAAGCGCCAAACCGACCCCGAGGACTGGTTTGTCCTGGGCGGGGAAGAAACTCCGTACTACTGGGATGAGCAGACCGGGCGTTACTACTACTACGACCCCGTTGCGCAGGCCTACTACTTCTTTGACGACCAAGAACCGGCTGAGTCCGGTGCCGGCCGCCCGGAGACGAACAGAAAGTGACACCACGCCATGACTCAGCCAACTGACCGCGCGGGTTCGCCCACCGACTCCGCTGCCGCGCGCCCACAGGAACGCCCTGACGGAGTACGGGTGCCGGTGCCGGCAGGCGCTGACCCCAACAAGGCGTCGCGCCCCGGCGGCCCCGATTCGGCTGCCATTCGTACCAGACGCCGCTTTGGCGGAACCGAGTCCCAGATCCGCGGTGCGCTGTGGTTCTACATGGTCTGTGCTTGGGTCTCAGGTACGTTCCTGCTGCTGCTGGTGGCGGAGATGATCACCCGCTACGGCTTTGGGTATGACCTCATCGCCGGGGGCACCTGGGCGGCCACGGGTGAGTCGAACGTGTTGGGCATGCGCAACAACGAGTTGATGAGCATTGAGGGCGGGGTGAACATCTCCACCTGGATCCTGATCATTCACGGTTGGTTCTACGTGGTGTACCTGTTCTCCTGCTTCCGGATCTGGCTGATGATGCGTTGGCCGTTCCCGCAGCTGATCGTCATGGCGTTGGGCGGTGTGGTGCCCTTCCTGTCCTTCTTTGTGGAACGCAAGATCCACCGCACCACCACGGCAGAGCTCGCTGCCAACCCCAAGGCCGCCAAGCGCTACTGAATCGGCAGAAGTGCGGGGGCGGATTGACCTAGAATGACGGCCGTGACCTCGCACTCAACTGAACCGGCCCACCCATCCGCAGCAACTTCTCCGGACGGCCTCCAGCAGGGGCCCGTGCTCGTCGTGGACTACGGCGCCCAGTACGCCCAGCTGATTGCCCGGCGTGTCCGGGAGGCTGACGTGTATTCGGAGATCGTTCCGCACACGCTGAGCACCCAGGAGATCCTGGCCAAGAACCCCTCGGTACTGATCCTCTCCGGCGGTCCCTCCTCCGTGTGGGCCGAAGGCGCTCCACAGTGCGACGCCGCCTTGTTCCAGGCCGGTGTGCCCGTGTTCGGCATCTGCTACGGGTTTCAGGTCATGGCCCAGGCACTCGGTGGAACGGTGGCCAAGACTGGGGCACGCGAATACGGCTCCACGGACGTTGCCGTGGACGTCACGGACGGGGCCGAACCGTCGTCGATCCTGGAAGGGACTCCCGCCACCCAGGTGGCGTGGATGAGTCACGGGGATTCGGTGACTCAGGCACCCGAGGGCTTCACGGTGCTGGCCTCCACTCCCGGTGCACCCGTGGCGGCGTTCGCGGACGAGTCCCGGAAGTTGGCCGGTGTGCAGTGGCATCCGGAGGTCCGCCACTCCCAGTACGGCCAGCAGGTGCTGCGCAACTTCCTGTTCCAGATCGCTGGGCTGAAGCCCACCTGGTCCACGGAAAACATCATTGAGCGTGAAGTCACCAAGATCCGCGAGCAGGTGGGGGAGGGGCGAGCCATCTGCGGCCTCTCCGGTGGTGTGGACTCAGCCGTGGCGGCAGCACTGGTGCAGCGAGCCATCGGGGACCGCCTGACCTGTGTTCTGGTGGACCACGGTCTGATGCGCCAGGATGAGGTTGAACAGGTGGAACAGGACTACGTGGCCGCCACCGGTGTGAACCTCCACATCGCCAGGGAGGCGGACCGCTTCCTGAGTGCCTTGGCCGGTGTCACGGACCCGGAAACCAAGCGCAAGATCATTGGCCGTGAGTTCATCCGTGCCTTTGAAGCCGCTGAGGCTCAGGTGCTGCTGGATGCCAAGGCCGACGGCGCCAAGGTGGGTTACCTGGTGCAGGGAACCCTGTACCCGGACATCGTGGAATCCGGTGGTGGTGAGGGTGCTGCCACCATCAAGTCCCATCACAACGTGGGTGGTCTGCCGGAGGACCTGGAGTTCGAACTGGTGGAGCCGCTGCGCGAACTGTTCAAGGACGAGGTCCGTGAGGTGGGCCGTCAACTTGGCCTGCCGGAAACCATTGTGGGCCGGCAGCCGTTCCCGGGACCGGGACTTGGCATCCGCATCATCGGAGAGGTCACCGAACACCGCCTGGACATTCTGCGCCGGGCCGATGCCATCGCCCGCGCCGAACTGACCGCGGCCGGTCTGGACGACCAGGTGTGGCAGATGCCGGTGGTCCTGTTGGCAGACGTCCACTCGGTGGGCGTCCAGGGGGATGGCCGCACCTACGGTCACCCGATCGTGCTGCGCCCGGTCTCCAGTGAGGACGCCATGACGGCCGACTGGTCCCGTTTGCCCAGCGATCTGCTGGCCCGGATCTCCAATCGGATCACCAATGAGGTGGAGGAGATCAACCGAGTTGTGCTGGACGTGACGTCCAAGCCGCCCGGAACCATCGAATGGGAGTGACGCGGTAACCCCACCCGCCAAACGTCTCACGAGCTTGAATTCGTCAGGAGAAGCATTGTCCCCCTCGTCCACCACGCCCACCACCCAGGGCACCGTCTCTCTGCACGCCTGGACCCGTCAGATGGACGCCTACACGGGCCCGGACACGTTGCTGGACTTCAACCAGGTGGACAACGTCTGCATTGACCTCACGGAGGCCAACTCCTCCGGTCAGGCGCAGCTTCTGATGAGCCGACCCACCCGGCTGTCCACCATCCTCAGGGAACCACACGAGTTCTCCCGCGCCGCCACGGCGGCTCAGGCCTTGCGCACCAAGGTGCACGAGCTCTCCACCCAGCACGGCCTGGATGCGGCCTACCTGGCGGCGGGGACGGCGTCGTGGTTGTACCAGGGGCCCGCGGGCAAGGGGCCCAAGGGGTCGGCCGCGGGGGCGGGGCAGTTGAGCGCGGAGAAGCGGTTCATCGCACCCGTGCTTCTGGCCCCGATCACCATCAAGCCGCGTGCGGATCACGGTGACTTCGACCTCCAACTGGTGGGTCCGGCCCGGATGAACCCCGCCCTGGTACGGCGGTTGCTGGCCGATCACAATGTTGACCTCAGCACCGGTGAACTCGCCCGGTTGGCCTACGGAACCCGCCGCCTGGATCCAGCGCCCGTCCTGGAAACCTTGCGCGCGGTGGCCGCCGGGGTGCCGGGCATGCACGTTGAACACTGTCTGCTGGTCTCCACTTTTGCCGATGTGCATGATCGGCCCTCGGATGACCGCGTGCCTGCACGCACGCCGTTGGTCCGGGACCTGTCTCAGCTGAAGGAACCGGGTTCCCAGGTACCCCGGGTTCAGCCGATCCACTCCACGGCAGCCCCCCTGGACCACCGGGACCCCGACGACGAACTGCTGTTGCTGGATGCGGATTCCTCCCAGCAGGACGTGGTGGATCTGGCCACCGAGGGGCATTCTTTTGTGGTCAAGGCGGCACCGGGCACCGGGCAGATCGCCACGGCTGTGAACACCGTCGGTGCGTTGGTGGCTCGTGGACGCTCGGTGTTGGTGCTGGCCGAACGCCGCTCCACCCTGGCGGATTTCCACCGCGGGTTCGAGATGCTGGGCTTGAGCTCCACCGTGCTGAAGTTGGGATCACACCTGACCGGTGAGGACGTCGCCCAGCAGCTGATTGCCGCCATCACCCGCAATGAACGCGCCGATGAACCGGACCTTGCTGCCTTGCACGAGCAGCTGCGCTCCACCCGCGCAAAATTGGCCGGACACATGCAGTCCCTGCACTCCCACCGCACCCGGTGGGGTGCCTCCCCGTATCAGGCCATGCAGGCTCTTGCTGATCTGACCTCCCGCCCGGACGGGCCGCGCACCAAGGTCCGGTTCTCCCGTGGGGTGCTGGATGCCTCCGCCCACCGCCAGGAAATCACGCGGCAGTTGGAGCGGGCTGCCGAGCTCGGGGCTTTTGAGGCCTCCACACTGGAGGGCCCGTGGGAGGGTGCGCGCCTGATCAACGAGGACGAGACACGCCAGGCCCGCCACCTGGCGCAATCTCTGTTGTTGGAGCTCACCACGTTGGAGACCGGCATGCGCAAGGTGCTGGCCGTCTCCGATCTGCCGGCAGCGGCAACGGTACCCGAGTGGGGTCAGCAGTTGCGGCTGCTCCAGGAGGTCGGGGACTCGCTCAAGCGCTTCACGCCAGACATCTTTGACCGCCCGGTGACCGATCTGATTGCCGCCACGGCAGGGTCTTCCTGGCGCAAGGATCATGCCATCGCCATGTCCGGTCTGCAGCGTTCCCGTCTGCGCAAGGCCGCCAAGGAATACATCCGCCCCGGCGTTCACCTGCCGGACCTCCACTCGGCGTTGGTCAAGGTCCAGTCCGAACGCGACCGATGGCGTTCCTGGTCCTCCACGTTGGAACAGCCCAGCGTGTCAGAAGAGATCGATGAGATCGCAGCCGTCCATGCCCGGTTCATGCAGGACCTGGAGGGCCTGGCGGTGGCTCTGGACGGCTCGGAGACCGGCCGGGGTCTAATGGACCGGGACGCCACGGTGTTGCGTGAAGTCCTCAACGACCTGATCGACGACGAAGACAACCTGGCCACCATCCCCGAACGCATCCTTCTGCTGGAGGGGCTGCGGGACCGGGGCTTGGGTGAGTTCATTGAAAACCTCATCAAGCATCGGACGCCCAAGGACAAGGTGTCCCAGGAGTTCGACCTCGCCTGGTGGCAGTCGATCCTGGAGGCCATGATCACCGGTGACGACTTCCTGCCCATGACCGATGGCCCCTCCCTGCGGGTGGCCGAGCAGCAGTTCCGACGTGCGGACTGGGCACACATTTCCTCCGGGCCGTCCCGGTTGGAGTGGTCCCTGGCGCAACGCTGGCACACCACCGTGAGCGAGAACCCGGAAGCAGCCGGGCAGCTGCGGGACATGCTGCGGGTGGGGTCAGCCCCCCTGCACCAATTGCTGCGAGCGTGTGAACCGCTGGTGGGCTCGCTGGTGCCGGTGTGGACGGCCAGCCCTCTGGTGCTCTCCGCGGCCCTTCCGGAGGACGTGGACGTGGATGCCGTTGTGGTCCTGGACGGTGAGTCCTCCCCGCTGGCCTCCGTGTTGCCTGCAGTCACTCGAGCCAACCAGGTGGTGGTTTTCGGTGACCCGGCCCTGGGCGTTCCCCAGCCGTTCACGGTGGCGCCCATGACTTCTGCCCAGCGCCCCGCGCCGGCGGAGATCGACTCAGCCTACGATGCCTTGGCCCGTGTGGTGCCCGAGCGGGTGCTGAGCACCATGTACCGGGACATGGACGCTGAGTTGTTCACCCAGTTGAATCAGGATTTCTATGACTCCCAACTCACTCGGATGCCCACTGCGGATGCGGTCATCGGGGGCAGGCCCATGCTCCAGGTGGAGTACGTGGAGGACGGCACGGGGGTGGAGACCGCCGGACGTGAAGGTGTTCAGTCGCCCAACGCGGAGGTTCGCCGGGTGGTGCAGCTGATTCTGCGCCATGCCACTCAGACTCCCAAGCGCTCTTTGGCCGTGGTGACCCCCAGCGCCACGCATGCCAACCGAGTGGCGCAGGGACTGCGCGCCGTGTTGGCGCAACGTCCGGAGGTGGCCGAGTTCTTCAAGGCCGGCAATGAGCCTTTCCGCGTGGTGGATCTGCACCGGGCCGTGGGGCTTCAGCGTGACACCATCATCTTCAGCCTGGGATTTGGTGCCACGCAGGACGGTGTGGTCGCCCCGTATTTCGGTGAGCTCTCCGAGCGTCACGGACGGCAGAACTTTGTGCTGGGGCTGACCCGGGCGCGCCACCAGACCTTGGTGGTCTCCTCCATCCGCCCCCAGGACGTTGAACAGCACACGCTGCAACATGGAGCACGTGACTTCCACCGGCTGCTGGAGCGGCTGGAGGAGGCCGGAAACGTCCGCGAGGCCGTGGAGCTGGCTCCGTTGGTGCCGCAAGAGGACCCCGATCCGCACAACGACCCCGATCCGCACAACGACCCCGACGACGACGCTGCAGGGACCGATGGACCTGAGACCTCCTCCGGTGAGGAGACTCTCAAGCGTCCGGTGCTCTCCCTGGTGCGCGATGACGCCTCCGATGAACCCACCATCAGCCGAGAAACTCGATCGGCGGATGACTCCGAGCCTCAGTCCTCTGACACCGAAACCCCTGACGGTGCGGATGGCCCAGAGGCGCTGCAGGCCGCTGATCCGCAGCCGCGAGCTGTGGTGCACGATCCCATGGACCTGGCAGATGCTGCCGTGCACGAGGACGCCCTGGTCCAAGACCTGTCACGCCGCCTGGTGCAGCGCGGAGCCGTGGTGCGCCATCACTTCCAGGACATGATCGATCTGATCGCATGGTCCGAATCCGCCGAGTCCATGTCTGCCGGGGCGGTGGTCAGTGGGCGTCGTCGGGAAGAAGGGCAACCGCTGCGCATTCCCGTGGCCGTTGAATCGGATGGCTCCGAGCACTCCGCCCGGATGTCCGTTCGGGAGCGTGCCCGACTGCGCCCGCAAAGTTTGGAACGGGCCGGCTGGAACTACCTGACGCTGTGGACCATCGAGGTGTTCACGGACCCGGACACCGTGGCAGAGCTGATCCGGCGCTACTTGGGTTTGTCCGGGGCCCGGCAGAGCCAGTCGGCGGGATCGGAGCACAGCACCTCGTGACTCAGGGGCCACGATCCAGGCCGGCGCGCGGCACACGGCGTGCCTCCGGCGGTTCAACCTCGCCCAGATCCACCGGCAGCGGTGGTTCCGGGGATCGCGCTCCGAGCACGGGAACTGACCGGGAACCGCGGTGGGCCGGGTTGGGAGAGCAGACAACCGATCCGGAGGGCGCTCAGGACCTGGAGGCGGGAACCGATGCCCGCGATCAATGGATCAGGGCGCAGCGGCCTCCCCACTGGGGTTGAGGGCCACCAGAACGGGAACAAGCTCCTTGGTGTCACTGGCAGCGATCGCCTGAGCCGTGGGGGAGTCTGCCCCGACCACCAGAAGGTCCTGTTCCGATCCGCCTGCAGATGACAGGAATCCCGTGCTGGGTTCCACGGGGTCGGCCACCCAGAGCACGGTGACGTCACGAGCCACCACGCTGCGATTGGCGTCGGCCTCCGGGGAGCTCGAGGGGCTGGGTTCGGGCTGATCCACGGAGTTGGTGGTGGACCGGTGCACCAGGTCCACGCGTTGGCCTGGTCGAAGATGAGTAAGCGCGCCGGGGTCGGCCACCCGGACAGTCACGGCCGTGGTTCCCTCAGGCTGGCCTGCCAGCAGGTCAGGGCCCACCACACTGGCAACCGTCAGTGGCTGGCCTTCAACCACTGCGGTGGACAACGTGCGCCCCACCCAGTCCTCCACCCGATCCGAGGATGCTGGAGGACTGATCACCTCCGCTGAGCCGTCCACGGCAGAAGCCTGTGAGGTGGAGGATGTGTTCTCCGTGTTGCCTGCGGGAACCAGATCCACCGGGTACTGAGCCACCGTCAGATCACCGGATGCCAGCACCGTGCCTGCTCCCAGGGACTTGGCGGCCACCACCACGGGCACGGTGTCACGATCCCCGGGACTCAACACCAGGATGATCAGGGCTGCGGCAAGGCTCAACAGGGCTGCAGCCACCAGGCGGCGTTTGCGGGAGATGGCGGTGCGCAGCTGCAAGGCCAGGGGATACGTGGGCCGCGACTTTCGTGTTCTGCGTGATGAGGTGGTCCTTGTGGTGCGCATGTCAGCACGGTAAGGATCACCGGTTGATCACATCAGTGGGGCACCGCAATATGTGGATGCAGGTGGGCCGTTCCGCACCGGCCATGGGACTTGTGGAGTCGCCAGGGCTGGACTCAGGCGCCGGATGAACCAGACGTGCTGGTGGTCCGGGAGCCACTGGAAGAGCTGGAGGACCCCGATGACGATGACGAATCGGAGGAGCCGGAGGACCCACTGCCGCTGCCTGATCCACTGCTGCCAGAACTGCCCGAGCCGTTGGAACTGCCAGAGCCATTGGAACCACCGGAGCCATCGGACTTTGCCGAGCCATTGGAATGACCGGAGTTGCCAGACGCGCTAAAGGTGTTCTTGCCGGAGTCTCGGGAGTCATTGCGGTAGAAACCGGATCCCTTGAACACCACACCCACCGAGTTGAACTGCTTACGCACCTCACCGCCGCATTCAGGGCAGACCTTCACGGCGGGATCTGAGAAGGACTGACGCAGATCGAACTGGTGGTTACAGTCCTTGCACTTGTAGGCGTAAACGGGCACGGAGAACTCCTGGTGTGTTCTGTGGAATGGCGCGAATGGTCCCGCGCCCGGGCCTCCGGGAACACCGGAGCGGGCTGGAGGTCGGCTCAAGATTCTACGCGCTCAGATCCCGGACTCCGCGTTCGGTGAGCACCATCGGAATGCGTGCGTCCCACGGGTCAGCGGGTACTGCCCCGGTAGGCAGGACCTCCTGGTGGAACACGCAGGCCACTTGGGCCGCGGGAGGGACGCAATCGCGGTTCGCCTCAGCCAAGCCATTGAGGTCAGCCAAGAAAATGTCGTAATACCCACCACCCATCCCCAGCCGTACACCGTCGTCGTCGATGGCCATGGCAGGGACCAGAACCAGTGCGGGACGCTGCGGGGCGGGCAATGCAGGCCCAACGGGTTGCATGAGCCCGCCGGGACCGGTGGGGCGGAACCGGGTCTGAGGGGACCAGCGGACCCACAGCAGTTGCCGTTCGGGCTGGACCACGGGCAACCAGACCTGACGGGTGAGCTGAAGTTTCTCCAGGGCCGGGCGCAGGGGTGGTTCCTGTTCCGTGGGCAGGTATGCCAGGACCGGGCCCACTGGAAGCTCCTGGCACAGCTGGTCCAACCCACTGCGAAAACCGGCAGCTGCCTGGGAACGGAAGGGCTGCGTGAGGCCTTGGCGCTGCCTTCGGATGGTGCGGCGCAAGTTCTTCTTGGCTTCGTGTCGGTCAAGATGTTGGTTCATGAACAAGATCTCCCGGCTGGGTTCGTCCACAGTGTGGGTGACGTGGTGCGCTCTCACATGCGTCGCGGCTCACTCGAGTGCATGTATCGGGCTAGGTGGACGTGACTCGGTGGCCCGCTCGCACACAGTTCCCAGAGTGGTTTTGTAGGCCGTCCCGTGGTGATGGAGATTCAGCACACCCTCGGTTAAGTGGTGCATGTCAGATATTCTCAGCCCCATGACCCAAGAAAACGTGAAGCACCCCGTCCGGAAGGCCGTTCTGCCCGCTGCAGGGCTCGGCACTCGTTTCCTGCCCGCCACCAAGGCCACTCCCAAGGAGATGCTGCCCGTGGTGGACCGCCCCGCCATTCAGTACGTGGTGCAGGAAGCCGTGGACGCAGGTCTGGATGACCTGCTGGTGATCACGGGCCGCTCCAAGCGTGCTCTGGAAGACCACTTCGACCGGATCCCCTCCCTGGAGGATCAGCTGGAGGCCTCCGGCAAGACCAAGCTGCTGGAAGCTGTTCAGCATGCCTCTGACCTGGGGGATCTGCACTACCTGCGGCAAGGTGATCCCAAGGGCCTGGGCCACGCCGTGCTGCGCGCCAAGACCCACGTGGGTCAGGAGCCGTTTGCCGTCCTGCTCGGTGACGACCTGATTGACGAGAAGGAGACCCTGCTCTCCGACATGATCAAGGTGCAGGAGACCACGGGGGCCACCGTGATCGCCCTGATGGAGGTTCCGCAGGAGGCCATCAGCGCCTACGGCTGTGCCGACGTCTCCGTGGTGGAGGGCCAGGACTACGTCAAGGTCAACCGCCTGGTGGAAAAGCCCAGGCCGGAAGAGGCCCCGTCCAACCTGGCGATCATTGGCCGTTACGTGTTGCACCCGGACGTCTTTGAGGTCCTGGAGCACACCGAGCCCGGCGCCGGTGACGAGATTCAGTTGACGGATGCCCTGCAGGAACTGGCCGGCCGTGAGGGCGAAGGCGGCGGCGTGTACGGCGTCGTCTTCCGTGGCCGCCGTTATGACACCGGTGACAAGCTCTCCTACATCAAGGCGAACATCACCATTGCCTCCGAGCGTGAGGACCTGGGTCCGGAGCTGCGTGAGTGGCTGGTGGAGTTCGTGGAGGGACTCGACGCCAAGTGACCGCGGGGGCCCATTGGCCCGTGAGCTTGTCCTGGGGAGACCTGCTGCTGCGGCCCATGCGCATGAGTGACCGCGCTGAATGGGATGCAGTGCGGTGGCACAACCGGGAGTGGCTGGCACCGTGGGAAGCCTCCCAACCCGAACCGTCTGAACGACTGCCGTCGTTCAGGCGGTTCGTGCGTGATCAGAACCGTGATGCCCGCGCCGGTGGAAGTCTGCCGTGGGTCATCACGGAGCGTGACCCGCAGACCGGCCACCACGACTTGGTGGGGCAGCTGACGGTTTCCTCCATCATCCTGGGGGCATTTCGCTCCGCCTCCCTGGGCTACTGGGTGGATCATCGCCAGGCCGGACGGGGGATCACGCCCATGGCTGTGGCCATGGCAACCGACTTCTGCTTCCAGCACCGCAAACTGCACCGGATGCAGATCAACATCCGTCCGGAGAACACGGCTTCCTTGCGGGTGGTGGAGAAGCTGGGGTTCCGGGAGGAGGGCTACCACCGGAACTACCTGCACATTGCGGGGCAGTGGGCGGATCATCGAGCGTTCGCTCTGACCGCACCGGAGGTTCCGGGTGGCTTGGTGAGGAAGTTCACGGGTACGCAGACTGGCATCACGGTGCGCTGAGACCTCTGCCCAGACCTCCGTTTCGGCCCGTTTCAGGCCGCAGAGAGGGCTCGAACGGAGGTCTCGGCAGGTGGGTTCAAGAACTGACCGGACACACCTGGGATCTGGCATTACACGGGTGTGATTCTCCGATATTGTTGTACCCGATCCGGCGGCTCCAACGGCACAAGTCCATGTACTGGCCAGGGGCAGCTCGTGATCCACTTCCCGCCAACGCCGAGCATTCTCTGCACAACCAGTCCCGGGTACACCTGAGCCCGTGGCTGATGACCCCCAAGGAGTCAGGATATGGCCATCAGCGCGACCAAGAAGGTGGAGACCGCCTTCGAGGGCCTGAGCATCAAGTGGGATCGCACCATCATCTTCTTGTTGGGCTGCGCTGCTCTCTTCCTGGCCATCATCACGGGAATCTTGGCACCGCTGACCGTTGCGGTGACCTGGCCGTGGCCGGTGTTCCTGGTTCTGGTGGGAGCGGGGTCCATTGCGGCCCTGCGCTACCTGGCCGTGCAGGAACGCCGCGAGCGTGCTGCTGGAGTCACGGGAGGTACCGCAACGGGCAGCGTGGCCGAAGCCTCATCAGCCACCCGTGCCACTGTTTTCAACAACGAGGAACACATGGCACAGGAGTCTGTGCGCCGCGAACAGCAAGAGCGCGCAGATCTTGACCTGCCGGAGGACCAGGCTTTCCTGGATGACCTCCGGTTTGCCGAGGACTCCGGTCAGGGCAGCTACAGCTTGCCCGCAGCCGAACAGGCTCCGCAGGAGCTGCCCGAGCAACTGACGGATGCCGACCTTGAGGTGGCAGCGCCCACCAAGGTGGCGCGGGAGATCCCCACCCATGACGAGTTGGTGGCCGCCGCGCGTCAGGTGGCAGCCCAGTCCGCCAACCGGACGTGGGAGCCCACTCTGGTTCCCAAGCCCACCTACGCCCGCACGGCCGTGGCTCACCGTGAGGCACCCAAGGCTCTGGAAGTTCCCCAGGCCCCTGTTGCTGATCGCGGCCAGAGCCTGAAGGATGCTGCCAAGGCACCCGAGCCTGCTGCCAAGACCCCAGGCATCAATGTGGATGACGTCCTGAACCGTCGCCGCGCCTGATCCCCACCCAAAGGATTCTCATGACCCCGAACGTGCAGTTGGAGGTCGAGCGCAAGTACGAAGTGCCGGCCGGTGCGGAACTGGACTGGAGCACACTTCCTGTCCTCACCGTGGAGCCGGAGCAGGTACCGCGTGATCTCCACGCCGTCTACTTTGACACCCCGGGCAACCGCTTGGCGGCCTTCGGCATTGTTCTGCGACGCCGCAAGGGTGGGCCGGATGCCGGTTGGCACCTGAAGTACCGGGATCAGATGGGCAAGCACGAACTTCACGTGCCCATGCTGAAGACCTCTGACCGTCTGCCTGCGCAGATGAAGCAGTATGTTGCCGGGTTGTTGGCCGGGCAGGAGCTGGAGCCCCTGGCCACGGTGGTCAACAACCGTCAGGTGCTCAATGTGCAGCACCCGGATTTTGGCCACGTGGCAGAGATCTGCATTGACGACGTCGTGGCCACGGACGAGCGCGCCGGTCTCAAGCGTTCCTGGTCCGAGTACGAGGTCGAGCTGGTCAACGGCAGCGGTGCAGACGGTACCGCTGTGTTCGAGGAGCTGGAAACCGCGCTGTTCGCCGGCGGTCTCAAGCCCTCCGCCTCTGCAGCCAAGATCGCCCGTGCGATGGGTGCCGACGACGACGCTGCCGCGGTGACTGTCACGGATCTGAACGGCGATCCCGTGGGCGGATCCAAGGACGAGTCCAAGGCCGACAAGAAGAAGTCCAAGCAGAAAGCCGACGCCAAGAAAAAGGACGAGTCCAAGAAGAAGGGCAAGTCCAAGGGCAAGGACAAAGGCAAGTTCAACGACAAGGGTGCAACCCCTGCACAGGAGACCCCCGTAGACCCTGCTGCGGTGGAGCCGGAGCAGGTGGCCCCAGAGTCCGCTGAGGACCAGGTGTGGGTTCTGGTCAACACCTCCGTGGCGGGATTGCTCTACGCCGATTTCCTGCTGCGTATTGGCGATCCGGAGGGTGTGCACGCGGTGCGTGTGGCTACCCGCCGCCTGATTGCCGTGATCGAGGGAGTGGGCCAGGAACTGGCCGGTGAATCACACCCGGAGCTCTCAGAACAGTTGGCTGCCTTCAGTGACCAGCTCTCTGCTGCCCGGGATGCTGAGGTTGTGGTGGAACTGTTGCCGCAGCGTGCTGCCCTGGTGGGGGAGCAGGTCAGCAGTGCGGGTCTGGGGCAGCTCAATGCCTTGGCACAGTCCAACCGTGAGTCCACGCGAGCCGCGGCTGTCCGTCACCTCAACAGCAAGGCGCACATGCAGCTGCTGGCTGACCTTGCTACCTGGGCCGAGGGCATCGAATTGAACCCCAAGGCCCGGGAGATTTCCACCAAGAAGCTGGCCACGCGGGCCGTCAAGCGGTGGAGCCGGGCAGTGGCAGAAGCGGACCAGACCCTGCCCAGCTCGCAGGACGCCGCGCAGGAGACTGCTGCCGTGACGCAGGAGGGCCCCGCAGGAGAGGACAACCAGGCGGAGCACCCCGAGATCGAGCTGCCGGATGCCCAGATCAAGATCTCCCAGGCGGTGGATCTGGTGCACGCGCACCGCAAGGCCCTGCGCAATCTGCGCTACGGGCTGGATGGGTTGGCTGTCACCACCGGGTTGGTTCCCAAGAAGTCCTGGCGGGGTCTGCTGGACAACGCCGGGCAGATCCAGGCGGAGCTGTCACAGATGATGGATTCGGCCGTGATGGATGACTGGTTCGCCTTTGCCGCGCGCTCGCTGATCCGCACCGGCGGGGACCGCTACGTCGTGGGTCTGCTGCACGGACACGAACGTGCCCGGGTCCAGGATTACGAACGGCGTGCGCCCGAGCTGATTGACAGGCTACTGTCGGAAACGTCACCTGACGCTTGATCAACCACACTGAGGGAGCTCCCATGGCCGTCTTCGAATCCACCGAACGCCTCGAGTACCCACGTTG
>NZ_JROX01000099.1:0-5131 GCF_000800955.1 Kocuria sp. ZOR0020 | reverse complement strand
CATCCTCCCGTGGAATCAGAGCCTCCACCAGACCCGGGGCGATACACAATCTCCCTGAACCCGGGCAGCGTCCTGGACGTGTTGGAAACCGTGGGGCAGTGAGAAACGACGCCGGACCGGGATGGCTGACCCGGTCCGGCGTCCCTGGATCCATGAGATCACCCCTTGTTGATGAGATGACACTCTGTTGGGTGTCATCTCATCAGTTGGTGGTGATCTCACGGGGTGTTGGGCGGTCCGGCGTCGTTGTCCTGCTGGCGTCAGGGGTTCAGACGGTGGCGCGTTGGTTGGCCCCGTAGCTCACGGCCAGGCAGACGACGGCGAACGCTGCGACACCTACCGTGGGCGCCCACGCGCCGAGTGAGCGGATGAAATCCATGGTGAAATCCCGCTGCCACACAAACAGTGCCACGGCTGCGGCCAGCAACAACACTGCCCCCACAATCGCGCCCGTGACAGCGGTGGCGCCAAAGGCCCGGAAGATGGTGCCGAAAGCTGCCCCTGTGAACAGTGCGGCCATGGAATAAGCAAAGATCGCCACAAAGGTCACCACGGGATGACCGTCTCCCAGTACTGGCGTGGCGAAAACCGGCAAACCGATCATCCAACCGTCCGTGAGGTGTTCCAGACCCAGCAGGATGGTGCCGCAGGTTGCCGCAATCAAGGCGGTGACGGCAAAACCCATGGAGCTGCCCACCCAGAAATCGCGCCGGGTTCCACCGAAGGCAAGAACAGTGGCAAAGGTGCGGTTGACCGCCAGGGCCGCGGATGAAATGAAGAAACCGATGAGCACACTGACCAGCATTCCCAGGCCTGTGAATGTGGAGGCAACCTCCTGGGGTAGGGGAAAGCCGGTCACAATGCCGGTGATGAGACCGGCCAGTATGGTCAGCGCCAGGACGGCGGCCAACATCAAGGGGGCAACGTAGATCGAGTAGGTCCGCAGGGCCATGTAGAGGCGAAAACTGCGCAACGGGTACTTCATGACAGGTCTCCCTTGTTCTCAACATGTTCAGGTGTGTTCTGCTCGGCATCCAGAACACCCAAGGCCGCCACAATCTCCTGCAGGCCTGGGGATTCAACGGACAGGTGGAGATCTTCTGCACGCTGCTGTTCGCGGCCCACCACGGATCCTCTGACCAGAACGGACTTGATCCGGCCAAGAGATTGGGATGACACGACGTCGTACCCCGCCGTGAACTCATCCACTGCCGTGTCCATGCCGCGGACTGCGGTCATGGATGCCGTGACGTCTTCCACCGGCGCATGCAGCTCAATCCGCCCCCGGCGCATGAGGATGACGTCCTCCATGAGATTTGCAGCCTCATCAATCAGGTGCGTGGACATCAGGACCAGGCGAGGGTGCTCTGAAACAGCCAGCATGAGTTCCTCATAGAAGATGTTCCGCGAGGAGGGGTCCAGGCCCAGATACGGTTCATCCAGGAACGTGTAGTCCGCCCTGCTGGCCAGCGAAATTGAGATGGCCAACGCTGATCTTTGACCACGGGAGAGCTTCTTCAGCGGAGTCTTGCGCGGCACACTGAAACGGTCCAACAGGTGTTGTGCTGTTTGGGCAGACCACCGTGGATAAAACGCTGGAAGGGCTT
The DNA here is from genome assembly GCF_000800955.1 of Kocuria sp. ZOR0020. Classification (NCBI taxonomy): domain Bacteria; kingdom Bacillati; phylum Actinomycetota; class Actinomycetes; order Micrococcales; family Micrococcaceae; genus Kocuria; species Kocuria sp. ZOR0020. Next base: position 3,524 of record NZ_JROX01000099.1, on the reverse strand, counting down.
GGAGCAGGTGCCGGGCAGTGTACTCATCGTGCCAACGCTGGTCCTCATGGATGAAGCACGTCCGCTCCAGAACACGGGCATTCTCCGCAGGATTCTGGCCGTCGATTCTCACCTGGCCGGAACTGCGGAAAGTGTGGTTGAAGATCACTGACATCAAGGTGGTCTTGCCCACACCGTTGGCGCCCAACAGGCCGTAGACCTTGCCGGACTCCAAACGGAGGTCAATACCCTGCAGGACGCGGTGCTTGCCGTAGGACTTGGTCAATCCTTGCACCGTGATTCCGTCAGTCTTGGTGGACTCATCTGGGTGATCGGAGTGTAGGGGATGGTGGTCGTGTGACGTGGTGGCGAGTTTCATGACTGAGCCTCCGAGGCAGTGGGTGTGCTGGACGCATTCTGGGGTTGCTCGGCTGAGTGGCTGCGGATGAGGCTCACGACGTCATCCGTGGTCATGCCGAGGCGTTTGGCTTCCGCCAGCAGGGGCTCCACATAGGAGCGCAGCAGTGAACCTTGGCGTTCAGTGCGCAGGATTGCTGGACCATTGGCAGTCACGAACATGCCGACGCCGCGGCGCTTCTCAAGTACTCCCTGGTCCACCAGTCGGTTGACCGCTTTGCCTGCGGTGGCCGGATTGATGCGGAAGTGCACGGACAGCTCCGTGGTTGAGGGCACCTGGGCGCCTGGCGGGTAGGCGCCGGAGAGGATGTCGTCTGCGATTTGGTCGGCCAGGTCCAAGAAGATGGGACGGTCCGATCGTGGTGCAGGTGGTGTCACGGCATCCTCCCTTGGTCAGTTGGTTAGTTACTCAACTAATGAACCATAGAAGTGGTTCGATGGCAAGGGTGCCGTCAGCTGGTGTCACCCTGCAGGCGGGGCAGACATTCGCCGAGTTCTGGGCATGAGGAGTCATTCCAAAGCAGGAGACAGTGCAGCGCACGGATGAACCTGGGGCGGCCAAGGTCTGCACGCTGGATGTAGGCGGGTTCATTCCTTCAGCCGTGTTGGCACAGGCCGGATATTTCTACGCTGAAGGTGTTGAATCCCCCCATCTGAAAGGTCCTGCGTGTCCACAGCCACCGCATCGCCTCCCACCACACTCGAACGGCAACCACCCACGGGCTCAAGCGTCGGTTGCCGGCGTTGGACGTGTTGCGTGGCATTGCCATCCTGGGCACACTGCTGACCAACATCTGGATCTTTTCCACCCCGCGCTCGGTCGGTGGTGGACTGCCCACGGACATCATTCCGGACGCCGCGCAGAACGGGTTTGCCACGATCTTCCAGACGGGCCTGGGTCTGGTGACGGATGGCGGGTTCATTGGTTTGTTGACCATCATGTTGGGCATCGGCCTGGAGATTCAACGCCAGGCGGCGCTACGCCGCGGTGAAACATGGCCTGGTCGTTACCCCTGGCGGTTTCCGCCATCATGATCAGCGGCCCCAAGGCTCAGAAGATCTGGATGATTGCCGGTTTGACCGTTCACGTCCTGGTGATTGCCGGGATGGACCTTGTCCAGTTGCTCTTCCAGTTCTTGATGGACATCCCGGACAAGACCGAGTTTTTGAACGATTCCCCCGTTGGTGGCCGGGCAGCGGCGGGAGAAGTGAGTGCGGCAGGGGTTACGTCCACTGACTCCTATTGGGACATGGTCCAGAACCGGTTGAACGACTTTGTGGGCGGTCGCATGGAAATCCCCATCATGTTCTTCATGGGCATTGGCTTGTTCCTGGTGGGAGCGCACCTGTACCACGCCGGGATCTTTGATGAGCGCGGCAGAAAGTTACGCCTGTGGATCATGCTGCTGGCATTCGGCGTGGGTGTACCCGTGGACTGGGCATGCCGCCTGTTGGTGCCCGACTACACCGGTGCCATCACGCGTTACATCACCTCAACACGGGTGACCTTTGGCATCCTGGCAGCAGTTGCAGCGTTTTACGCCCGCAAAACGGACACCGGGATTCTGGGAACCGCTCTCAGTGCAGTGGGGAAGATGGCGTTGACGTGTTACATCTTGCAGAATCTGGTGGCCTCCATCATTTTCTACGACTGGGGTTTTGGGGTTGCCAACCGAATTGCCGGTGACAACACCGTGTGGTGGACCATGGTGATTTATCTCGGTATCGCCGGATTCCTGATCGGTTTGAGTTTGGTGTGGCTGCGGTTCTTCAAGCCTAGCCTGGTGGAATGGTTGTGGCACGGGATGTTTGACGGCATCAGTGCCGCGCTGGATCGCCGTCAGCAGCGCATCCAGTCGCGTTAATTCCGGGGCAGTAGTTCAAAGTCCACGGCGGGGTGTTCCACGCCATTGATCTGCAGCGCCACCGAGTGCATACCAGCGTGATACTTGCGGGTGGTGATCTCACGGAATGAATGGCGGCGTGTGAGCTCCACGGTCTCGCCCGGGGCCAGTTCCATGGTGGTCCACTTGAAGGTCTTGGGCGTGGTGGTCCCGTTGGCCTTGCGATGGTGCACCACGTAGTCGATCAGCAGCTTGGCGGGGGTGGCGTCGTCGTCGTTGTGGACAGTGGCGCTGATCTGCAGCGAACCTCCCCACTGAACGGCCGGCGGTGTGAGCAGCGGCCCCTGAACATCGACGACGACCGGCGGGTACCCCGTGAGCGCCAGCGCTTCCGGGTGACCGCGTTTGATCACGGTGCGCAGGGCATGCTTGACCGTGCGGGCCGTGTATGACCCGGGACGATCCAGCCATGTGGCTGCGGTTTGGACCACCAGGTCCGGGTGATGGCGGCTGAGATCGTTGAGGTGATTGGCCACGGAACGCCGAACGTATTCGCTGGGATCGTTGTGGAGCGCTGTGAGGATGGGCAGCGTGGCGCTGGGCTCTGCCGCCAGTTCCGGTACGCGCAGGCCCCACGGGAGCAACGGGCGGGTCCCTTCCGAGGCCAGGCGACGTACGTGTTCATCGGGGGACTGTGTCCACTCTGACGCTGCCGCCAGCACCCGCCGGTGATCCTGGCGCAACAGAATCCTGAGGGCGAATTCTGCCGTGAATCGATGAGTGAACTCTGCCAGGACATCCAAGGCCTCCTGGAAGGTGCGCTCGGAACCGGTTGCCACGGCGTTGTGCGCCACTGCCTCCGTCACGGGCCAGATCATCCACCCGGAGAAATCTTGTGGATGAGCCGTTGCCGCTTCACGGATCGTGGCCACCAACCTGTCTGGGCCCAGGTCCTTGAGCAAAGCATGGCTCACCAGGTCCACGCGGGCCCGCATGGGCTGACCGTCCAGGGCTGCGGGGACGGCGTTCAGATGTTCAGCCGGTTGCTGCGGGGTGACCAGGGTGATCATCCTGGCCAGTGCTTCCACGGTGGAGGTTCCAAGCATCTGGTCGGCTGTTGGCATGAGGTCCTCGGAGCGGTTGGCGGCGGGTAATGGAAGTGGGAGACCACCGTACCGGCGGCGTGGGCCAACGGCGGGGTCACCTCCGCGCCTTGTAAATTGGTGCGGTGACTTCCCAGCCCTCAGCTCCCGCTGCCACGCCGCTTGGTGTGCTGCAAGAGGT
>NZ_JROX01000098.1:0-23245 GCF_000800955.1 Kocuria sp. ZOR0020 | reverse complement strand
GTGATTCCGCTGCCGTACCCGCTGCCGCTGCAGCAGGAGCCGGTGCCACTGCTGCGGCTGGTTCTGCCGGTGGTGCAGGATCCTCCGCTCATGCCGGCGACGCCGCTCCCACGGGTCGGCACGCTGCAACCACTGGCGCGGACTCTGCAACCTTTGGAGCAGGCGCTGCAACGAGTGGCGCAGACTCGACCACCACGTCGTCGTCGTCGAACACCGCGGCCGCTGATGATTCCAAGCAGATCCTGTCCGTTGACTCGATCCGTCTGGATGCCTCGGCCGGTTCCCGTAGTGTGGCCATCGATCAGGCCGGTGACCTGCTGGTGGACACCGGTGCAGTGGACCGCGCGTATGTGAACGCCATGCATGAGCGAGAGTCCTCCGTGTCCACGTTCATGGGCAACGGCTTGGCCATCCCGCACGGCACCAACGAGGCCAAATCGGCCATCCACGATTCCGCCATGTCATTCATCCGCTACGGACAGCCGGTGGACTGGGGTGGCCAGGAAGTCAAGTACGTGATCGGCATTGCCGGTGCGGATGGTCAGCACCTGGGCCTGCTGGCAAAGATCGCCAAGATCTTCTCCAAGAAGGAATCTCTTGCTCAACTGGAGGCAGCACAGACTCCGGAGGAGATCTTGGAGATCTTCGGAAAGGTGAATGGATGAAAGCCCTGCACTTTGGCGCCGGCAACATCGGCCGCGGATTCGTAGGTGTTCTGCTGCACGAGGCCGGTTACGAGTTGGTGTTCGCCGATGTGGCCGCACCGCTGATCGATGCTCTCAACGCCCAGGACACCTACACCGTCCACGAGGTCGGGTTCGAGGCGCGGGATCTGACAGTCACCGGATTCTCCGGAGTGAACTCCGCGGCAGATCCGCAAGGTTTGCTGGAGCAGATCAAGACGGCTGATGTGATCACCACGGCTGTTGGCCCCACGGTCTTGCGGATCATTGCCCCGACCTTGGCCGAGGGCCTGCGTGCCCGGGCTGAAGCCGGTGGGTCCACCGTGGCCGTGATGGCGTGTGAAAACGCCATCAACGCCACCGATGGCCTGGCTGAGTCCATCCGGGAGGTTTACCCGCAAGTGGACCAGATCGCGATTTTCGCCAACACCGCCGTGGACCGGATCGTTCCCAACCAGGCGCCCGGACAGGGCCTGGACGTGACCGTGGAGACCTACTACGAGTGGGCCGTGGAATCCCCGGCCTTCGGTGAGAGCGGCCCGGAAATCCCTGGTGTCACATGGGTGGAGGATCTGGCTCCCTACATCACCCGCAAGCTGTTCACGGTCAACACCGGCCACGCTGCCACCGCGTACTTTGGCTACCAGGCCGGGATCTCCAAGATCTCGGATGCACTGGAGGACTCCCAGGTGCGCGCCAAGGTGGAAGCAGTTCTGGGGGAAACCAAGGCGCTGCTGGTGGAGAAGTTCGGCTTTGCCCCGGAGGTCCAGCAGGCCTACGTGAACAAGATCCTCACCCGCTTCTCCAACCCGTACCTGCCGGACACGGTGGAGCGGGTTGGGCGAGCTCCGTTGCGCAAGATCTCCCACAACGAGCGTTTTGTGGGCCCGGCAGCGGAACTGGCCGAACGCGGAATGGACGCATCAGCATTGGTCTCGGCAGTGGGAGCCGCACTGGGCTTCGACGTCGCTGATGATGCCGAGGCGCAAGAGCTCCAGACCAAACTGGCCGCATCCCGCGGTGATGGTGCGGCCACGGAGCTACTGGTTACGGAACTGACCGGAGTGGCTGCGGATCACCCGCTGTTTCCCAAACTGTTGGAGGTGTTCACCGCGGTTTGATCCGCGGCTTCAGATCAGCAGTTCTGACCCCACGAAACCCCCGGCTCCTGTGTGGAGCCGGGGGTTTCCTTTTCTTGAAGCGAACTACTTCCGCACCCGTTGGCGGCGTGACCGGTATGACTCCTCGGTGGCGCAGCTCAGCCGGTTTTCGCTGACCCCGGTGGGTTAGGCTGAGCGCATGTGTGGAATCGTTGGATATGTGGGTCTGCCCGAGACGCCGGACCGTGAACTTTATGCCCTGGAATATGTGCTGGAAGGCCTGCGCCGACTGGAATACCGCGGGTACGACTCCGCCGGTGTGGCCGTGGTGGCAGACGGCAAGGTCGATTACCGCAAGAAGGCGGGCAAGGTCTCCAGCCTGGACGTGGAACTGGAAGTCAGCCCGCTGCCGAACGCAGTCCTGGGCATCGGCCACACCCGTTGGGCAACCCACGGTGGACCCACGGACTCCAACGCTCACCCGCACGTGGTGGACAACGGCCGGCTTGCCGTGGTGCACAACGGCATCATCGAGAACTTCGCTGAGCTCAAGAACGAGCTGAGCGCCAAGGGCTACTCGTTCGTCTCCGAAACTGACACTGAAGTGGCCGCCACTCTGCTGGGGGACTTCTACAACAAGGAGGCCGGCCGGGACCTCAGCCGTGCCATGCAGCTGGCCGCACAGCGGTTGGCAGGTGCTTTCACCCTTCTGGCCGTTCATGCCGATCACGCCGACCGAATTGTGGCCGCCCGCTACAACTCCCCGTTGGTGATCGGCCTGGGCCAGGGCGAGAACTTCCTAGGTTCGGACGTCTCCGGGTTCATCCAGCACACCAAGAGTGCTGTGGAGATGGATAACAACCAGATTGTCACCATCACGGCCACGGATTACTCCATCACCGACTTTGAAGGCAACCCGGTTGAGGGCAAGCCCTTTGATGTCACCTGGGATGCAGCCGCAGCCGAAAAGGGTGGATTCAACTCCTTCATGGAGAAGGAGATCCACGACCAGCCCTCCGCCGTCCACGACACCCTCCTGGGCCGCCTGGATGAAACCGGCCAGCTGACCCTGGATGAATTGCGCATTGACGAGTCCCTGCTGCGTTCGGTGGACAAGATTGTGGTGATCGCCTGCGGCACCGCCGCCTACGCCGGTCACGTTGCCCGCTACGCCATCGAACACTGGTGCCGCATCCCCACCGAGGTGGAGCTGGCCCACGAGTTCCGCTACCGGGATCCGATCGTCAACGAGAAGACCCTGGTGGTTGCCCTCTCCCAGTCCGGCGAGACCATGGACACCCTCATGGCCATCCGTCACGCCCGGGAACAGGGTGCCAAGGTGATTGCCATCTGCAACACCAACGGCTCCTCCATCCCGCGTGAGTCCGACGCCAATCTCTACACCCACGCCGGTCCGGAGATTGCCGTGGCCTCCACCAAGGCCTTCCTGGCGCAGATCACCGCGGCCTACCTACTGGGTCTCTACCTGGCTCAGCTGCGCGGCAACATGTTCTCCGATGAGATCGGTGAGGTCCTGCGCGAGCTGCAGGCCATGCCGGAGAAGATCCAGACCGTGATCGACGGTGCTGATGCCATCAAGGCCATGGGCACGGAGATGGGCAACACGGAATCCGTGCTGTTCCTGGGCCGTCACGTGGGCTTCCCGGTGGCTCTGGAAGGTGCACTGAAGCTCAAGGAGATCGCCTACATCCACGCTGAAGGCTTTGCCGCAGGCGAGCTCAAGCACGGTCCGATCGCTCTGATCGAACCGGGCCAGAAGGTGTTCGTGGTGGTTCCCTCCCCACGTGGCCGCAACTCGTTGCACTCCAAGGTGGTCTCCAACATCCAGGAGATCCGCGCTCGCGGTGCCGAGACCATTGTGATTGCTGAAGACGGTGACACCGCTGTGGAGGCCTACGCCAACCACATCATCCGCATCCCGCAGTCGCCCACGCTGCTGCAGCCCTTGCTGGCCACCGTTCCGCTGCAGATCTTTGCCTGCGCCATGGCGGAGGCAAAGGGATACGACGTCGACCAGCCCCGTAACCTGGCCAAGTCCGTCACGGTGGAGTGACTTTTCGCTTCCACTGATTCCTGTGTCCGGCAGGGGATCAGGTGAGCTCATGACCATGCGGTCAGGGTGTCTGACTCAGGCAGTACCCTGGCCGCATGATCATTGGTACCGGAATTGACGTGGTGGACATCCAACGGTTTGAACGCCAGTTGGAGCGCACACCCCGGTTGATCGAGCGGCTGTTCGCGCCGTCCGAACGTGAGCTCCCGGTGCAGTCCTTGGCCGCGCGATTTGCTGCCAAGGAGGCCACTGCCAAGGCCTTGAAGGCACCTCCGGGCATGATCTGGCAGCACTGCTGGATTGAGAAGACCAAGTGGGGTGCCCCGGTGCTGCGCATGGAAGGCACGGTGGCTGCGGAGGCGGCCAAACAAGGCATTGACCGTTGGCATCTGTCCATGTCTCACGACGGCGGTATGGCCATGGCTTACGTCGTGGCCGAAGGCTTTCCGGTGGACGCGTTGCCTGATGCACAGGGGGAGTCTGCATGATTGCCGCCTGGACCGGTCAGCAGATCAGAGATGCTGAACGCCCATTCTTGGAGGACGGTGACGGCCCCGCGCTCATGGGCCGGGCCGCACACGCCTTGGCGCTGGAATGTGTGAGGGTGCTTCGCGCAGGTGTCGGTGTGATGGGCGCCCGCGTGGTGGCACTGGTGGGGACCGGCAACAACGGCGGGGATGCCCTGTGGGCGGCAGCCCATTTACGACGCCGCGGCACCAGCGTTCACGTGATCACCACCGGTGATGCGCTCCATCCTCAGGGCGGGCAAGCAGCACGGGCAGCAGGTGCCCGGTTTGACTCCTTGAACCACCTGGGGGTTGCTGAGGCAGCCCAGTTGTGCCGGGAAGCAGACCTGGTCCTGGACGCAGTGCTGGGCACGGGGGCCCGCGGTGGGTTACGCGGGGAGTTCCAGGAGCTGGTGTCGGATCTTCTGGATCTCCGTGCGTCAGCGCCAGCGGGGCAAGGACCTACGGTGGTGGCGGTCGACGTCGTTTCTGGCGTGGAAGCGGACACGGCACATGCACCGGGCCCGGTGCTGAATGCCGATCACACGGTGACTTTCGGCGGGGCCAAAGTGGCTCACGTGGTGCCGCCCGGCTCGCAGCTCAGCGGCCACGTCACGGTGGTGCCCATCGGGATCGAGGACGTCTTGCCCGTGCCCCAGGTGGTGCAGATCGAGCCGGAAGACATTCAGGCGTTGTGGCCACGGCCGGTGGCAGGTGACCACAAGTACACGCGCGGAGTCCTGGGTGTGGTGGCGGGCAGCCGCCAGTATCCGGGGGCGGCACTGTTGTGCACCCGTTCCGCTGTGGCAGCCGGTGTGGGCATGGTGCGCTATCTGGGGGATGCGGAAACGTGCACGTTGGTCACGTTGACCTCACCGGAGGTCGTTTCCAGCGGGGATGATCCGGGGGACGTTCACGTCCAGGCCTGGGTGGCCGGCCCCGGGGCTGTGGACCAGGAACAGAGTGCACGCATCCGTGCCGTCCTGGAACAGGATGAACCGGCGGTTCTGGACGCCGGTGCTTTTGAACCGGTGGGTCAGCTGCTGGGGGATCGTTCGTTGGGGCCCCGCCACATCCTCACACCGCATGCGGGTGAGCTGGAGCAACTGCTCACGTGGTGCCAGGCCTGGGGGCGGACCGAGTCCGCACCAACTCGTGGGCAGATCGAGGCGGCCCCTTTGACCTGGGCCCGGGAGGCAGCGCGTGCCACCGGAGCTACCGTGCTGCTCAAGGGTGCTGTCACAGTGGTGGCCGCACCCGGTGCAGGCCCGGGGTTCACGGTTTCGCACGGAAGTTCGTGGTTGTCCACGGCGGGATCGGGTGACTGCCTGGCCGGAATCGTGGGCACACTTCTTGCACACGTACAGGGCCGCCCGGAGGGCTTTCAGGCCGCAGTCCAGGCGTGGGTGACTGCCAGTCTGCTGCCTGATGGTGCGCGTGGGCAGCTGCTGGAGCAGCTGCAGCCCGAGAACCTCTGGGCCCTGGTGGCCGCGGTGGGAGCGGGCCTGCACGCCTCGGCCTCTGTGGTGGCCGGTCATGGACCGCAACCGTGTCTGCCGGAGCACATCAGGGCGGTTCTGACCCGCGACGTGACTTTTCCCTCGGCATAACTCAGGGTGCTTAGGACTGGAGGCTGAGTGGGGCTAGTAAGCTCGAACCCGTGTGGTCTGTACTGGGCCATGCCCACACCCGCCTGACAGGAGAACTGATTCGTGACCGAAGTATGGCCTGGTAACCCGTACCCCCTGGGTGCAACCTACGACGGCGCCGGAACCAACTTTGCCTTGTTCAGCGAGGTCGCAGATCGCGTGGAGTTGTGCTTGTTCGACGAGGACGAGAACGAAACTCGCATTGAACTGACCGCCGTTGACGGCTACGTGTGGCACTGCTTCCTCCCCGAGGTCCAGCCCGGTCAGCGCTACGGGTACCGAGTGCACGGTCCCTGGGACCCGGCCAACGGACACCGCTGCAACCCCGCCAAGCTTCTGCTGGACCCCTACGCCAAGGCCGTTGACGGCTTTGTCCGCGAGTGGGGCCAGCCGCTGTTCTCCTACAACTTTGGCGACGAGGACTCCTTCAACCAGGAGGACTCGGCCGAGCTGATGATGAAGGGCGTGGTCATCAATCCGTACTTCGACTGGGAAGGCGACCGTTCTCCCGGGCGTCAGTACCACAAGTCCGTGATCTACGAGGCCCACGTCAAGGGTCTGACCAAGCTGCACCCTGAGGTCCCGGAGAACATGCAGGGCACCTACGCCGGTGTGGCTCACCCCGCGGTGATCTCCCACCTGAAGAAGCTGGGTATCACGGCTATTGAACTGATGCCCGTGCACGAGTTCGTGCAGGATTCCACGTTGTTGGAAAAGGACCTGCGCAACTACTGGGGTTACAACACCATCAGCTTCTTTGCCCCGCACCACGACTACAGCTCCTCCACCACGCTGGGTGGCCAGGTCCAGGAGTTCAAGGCCATGGTGCGTGCCCTGCACCGTGCGGACATCGAGGTCATCCTGGACGTGGTCTACAACCACACGGCTGAGGGCAACCACATGGGCCCCACGCTGTCCATGAGGGGGATCGACAACAATGCCTACTACCGTCTGGTGGAGGACGATCCCAAGTTCTACATGGACTACACGGGCACCGGTAACTCCTTGAACGTGCGCCACCCGCACTCTCTGCAGCTGATCATGGACTCCCTGCGTTACTGGGTGACGGAAATGCACGTGGACGGCTTCCGCTTTGACTTGGCCTCCACCTTGGCCCGCGAGTTCTACGACGTGGACAAACTCTCCACCTTCTTCGAGCTGGTGCAGCAGGATCCGATCGTCTCCCAGGTCAAGCTGATTGCTGAGCCCTGGGACGTTGGCCCCGGTGGTTACCAGGTGGGCAACTTCCCGCCCCAGTGGACCGAGTGGAACGGTAAGTACCGTGACGTCCTGCGCGATTTCTGGCGCGGTGAGCCCTCCACCCTGGGTGAGTTCGCCTCCCGCATCACGGGTTCTGCTGATCTGTACGAGAACAGCGGCCGCCGCCCGTATGCCTCCATCAACTTTGTGACCGCTCACGACGGTTTCACGTTGCGGGACCTGGTCTCCTACAACGACAAGCACAACGACGCCAACGGCGAGGACAACAACGACGGCGAGTCCCACAACCGCTCCTGGAACTGCGGTGTGGAAGGACCCACGGATGACCCCGAGGTGTTGGCCTGGCGCGCGCGTCAGCAGCGCAACTTCATTGCCACGTTGATGCTCTCCCAGGGCACGCCCATGTTGTTGCACGGCGATGAGCTGGGCCGCAGCCAGGGTGGCAACAACAACACCTACGCCCAGGACAACGAGATCTCTTGGATCAACTGGGACACTGCGGACACTCCGCTCATGGAGTTCACCTCTGCGCTGATCCACCTGCGCCGGGACCACCCCACGTTCCGCCGTGGCCAGTTCTTTGACGGCCGTCCGGTGGAAATGGGGGAGCTGCGTGCAGGGGATCCCATGCCGGACATTGTCTGGTTGGACAAGGACGGCACCCCCATGTCCCCGGGTGACTGGGATGAACCCCTGTCCCGGACACTGGGCATGTGGCTCAACGGTCACGGCATCTCCGGTGTGGACCGCCGGGGACGTCAGATCACGGATGTGGACTTCATCATCTGGTTCAACTCCTCACCAGAGGACGTGGAGGTCACGGTCCCCGCAGCCCCCTACGGCACCAAGTGGGAGGAGGTGCTGGACACCGCCGGTGAGCACGGGGACGGTTCCGTGCTGGAGCACTCGACCGTCTTCACGCTGAAGGCCAAGTCCGTGGTGGTCCTGCGGCAGTGGGAGGAGCCGGAGGAGGAGCCGGACGTGTCCGTGGCCGCCTCCGTGGCTGCTTACTCCGCACAGTCCCAGCCCGACCAGTGATTGTGTGCCGTGTCCGCATTTGCCGTTGGCGCAGGTGCGGACACGGCCATCAGCACCCCTCACAGCATCATTAACAGGAGAGTCCCACCGTGCGTATCCCGGCTTCCACCTATCGCTTGCAGATCACCCAGGACTTTGACCTGGACCAGGCGGCCGAGCAGATCGAGTACCTGCGCAACCTGGGGGTGGATTGGCTGTACCTCTCACCGGTTCTGCAGTCCACGGAGGGTTCCCAGCACGGGTACGACGTTGTGGATCCCACGGTGATCGACCGTGCTCGCGGTGGCCGGGACGCTTTTGATCGCCTGTGCCGGGCTGCGCACCAGGCCGGTATGGGCGTGATTGTGGACGTGGTTCCCAATCACCAGGGTGTGGCCGAACCCCGGCAGAACCCGTGGTGGTGGTCCCTGCTCAAGGAGGGTGCGGGGTCCCCGCATGCGGACGCTTTTGACGTCGACTGGGAGGCCTTTGGCGGCAAACTCATGATCCCTGTGTTGGGAGACGACACCGACGACGACGGCGCCCCGGTGCCCGGTCAGGCTCACCAGGCACTGTCTGATCTGACGGTCCGTGTTGAGGACGGGGAGCCCGTGTTGGCCTATTGGGACAACCTCTACCCGCTGGCCGATGGCACGTACACCCTGGATGAAAGCGGCAACGTGGCCGAGGACGCTTCCGCGGTCCACGAGCGGCAGCACTATCAGCTGGTGAACTGGCGCACTGGGGATGCTGCGCTGAACTACCGGCGCTTCTTCACCGTCACCACGCTGGCCGGGATCCGTGTGGAGGACCCCCAGGTGCTGGAGGAGTCCCACACGGAGATCAAGCGTTGGTTTGGTGACCAGCTGGTGGACGGTCTGCGCATCGACCACCCGGACGGTTTGCGGGATCCGGGCCGTTACCTGAAGGACCTGCAGGGCATCACCGGTGGGGCTTACGTGCTGATCGAAAAGATCTTGGAGCCGGGGGAAAAGCTGCCCCACGAATGGTTGGAAAACGGCTCTACGGCCGGGACCACGGGCTATGACGCACTGGGCACTGTGGATCGGTTGTTGGTTGATCCCGCCGGTGCCTACCCGCTGACCACCCTGGAAGCTGCGCTCCGTCAGGGGTCCACGGCAGACGGTACGCAAGAGGGCAACTGGGCGAGGATGATCCACGGCACCAAGCGCGCGGTGGTGGATGGCGCCCTGCATGCCGAGGTGGAGCGCCTGGCACGGGAGGCGGCCGGGGAGTCGGCGCTGACCGAGTTCAGCCACGATCAGCTGGTGGATGCCCTCAGCGAGATCCTGGCGAACTTTGACGTCTACCGGACCTACCTGCCGGACGGTGTGGAGCATCTGGAGGCCGCATTGCAGAGCGCCATCGCACAGCGGGGCGACCTTGAACCTGTAATTACACAACTGGGCCCGGTGCTGGGGCTCAACGCCTTGGAATCGGAGCTGACTCCGGTGGCCCGGCGCTTCCAGCAGACCTCCGGCATGGTCATGGCCAAGGGCGTGGAGGACGCGGCTTTCTACCGGTTCTCCCGGTTGACCTCGCTGACCGAGGTGGGCGGGGATCCATCGGTTTTTGCCCTGAGCCCGGCGGACGTGCACGCGGAAATGCAGCGCCGCCACCAGGAAGAACCCCTGGCCATGACCACGCTGTCCACTCACGACACCAAGCGTTCCGAATCGGTGCGCGCGCGGATCTCCGTGTTGGCTGAAGCTGCCAATGACTGGGCTTCCACCGTGGCCTACGTTCAGAAACAAGCCGCTGCGGCCGGGGTGGGCCCGCTGGCCGACCGCACCCTGGCCAATCTGGTACTGCAGGCACTGGCCGGGGCCTGGCCGATCGAACGCGAGCGGGCTGTGGACTACGCACTCAAGGCCGCACGGGAAGCACAGACCGCAACAGCGTGGGTAGACGGTTCCGAGGACTTTGAACAAGAGCTGACCCGGTTTGTTGAGGTGGTCCTGGACGAGCCCTCCGTCCGTGGAGCTTTTGAAGGACTGGTCCGCAAGATCGAACACCCGGGATACGTCAACGCCTTGAGCCAGAAGCTGGTGCAGCTGACCATGCCCGGTGTTCCGGATGTGTACCAGGGCAGCGAGCTGTGGGCCCCGGCCCTGGTGGATCCGGACAACCGCCGTCCCGTGGACTACAAGGACTTGGCGCAGCGCCTGGAGGCTGTGGACACGCGGCGCGATGATCCGGGCATTGCCCGCGCCCACTCAGTGCCTGCAGTGGATGACTCCGGGGACGCCAAGTTGCTGGTGACCTCCCGAGCACTGCGCCTACGCCGTGACCATGCGGAGCTGTTCACGGACTACACGCCTGTTGCTGCCGAAGGCCCCGCAGCAGACCACCTGTTCGCCTTCAACCGCGGCGGCGCCATCACCCTGGTCACCAGGCTTCCCCTGGGGCTGGCCCAAGCCGGCGGCTGGGCAGAGACCAGCGTGGAACTGCCTGAGGGCGCTTGGGTGGATGAACTCACCGGAGGCCGATTCGAGGGAACGGTCCAGGTCGCCCAGATCTTGGACCTGCTCCCGGTGGCCTTGCTGCGCCGGGCCTGAGCGGCGTCGTCGTCAACCAATCCCAAAAACCGTCCCGCACTGCGGGAACCGCTGCCAACCTGCGAAAGCTGATTGCACCATGACTGATACCCGCCGCCGGCACCTGGACCGCTTTGATGTGTTCGCCCCGCATGCTGCAGGGGTGACCGTGCGCATTGATGGCCAGGACTTTGCCATGATTCCCGCCACGGAGCTGGAGGACCACCACCCGCGGGGACTGGACCCCAAGCCGCTCTACAGCACCGGTGAACGCGGGCTGCAGGGCTGGTGGACGCTGCCGGACTCGGCGGCAGGCCAGGTACCGGAGACCACGGTGCGCTACGGCTACGTGCTGTCCAAGACCAAGGATCCGGGCACCAAGAAGGAACAGAAGATCACCTCTGAGGTGCTGCCGGATCCGCGTTCCCCCCGCCAACCGCAGGGTGTGCACGATCTGTCCTGCACGTTTGATGCCCACGAGTTACAGTGGAGTGACGGACAGTGGAACGGCAAGCCACTGGAGGGGGCGATCCTCTACGAGCTGCACGTGGGGACGTTCACCCCGGAAGGCACGTTCGAGGCTGCCATCGAGCACCTGGACGAGCTGGTGGAGCTGGGCGTGGACACCATTGAGCTGCTGCCCGTCAACGGTTTCAACGGGCACTACAACTGGGGTTACGACGGCGTGGCCTGGTACACCGTCCAGGAGGAATACGGCGGACCTCTGGGTTACCAGCGCTTTGTGGATGCCTGTCACGCCCGCGGTCTGGCCGTGGTGCAGGACGTGGTCTACAACCACCTGGGCCCCTCCGGGAATTACCTGCCGCAGTTCCTGGAGATCTTCACTGCCGGCAATTCCTCCTGGGGTGAGCAGATCAACCTGGATGCCTGGGGCTCGGACGGGGTGCGGGATCTGATCCTGGACAACGTGCGCATGTGGGTGGAGGACTACCACGTGGATGGTTTCCGCGTGGATGCGGTGCACGCCCTCAAAGACGAGCGGGCCCGGCACATCCTGCAGGAGATGTCCCAAGTGGCGCACCAGACGGCCGCCCGGTTGGGGCGCTCCAGTTACCTGATCGCGGAATCGGACATGAACGATCCCCGAATGATCGAACCCGTTGCTGACAACGGTCTGGGCATGGACGCCCAGTGGCTGGATGACTGGCACCACGCCGCTCACTGGGCACTGACCGGTGAGGAGCAGGGCTATTACGAGGACTTTGCCGGGTTGTCCTCCCTGGCCAAGAGCTACCGTGCGGGCTACTACCACGATGGCTCGTTCTCATCCTTCCGGGGCCGCTCACACGGGCACCCGGTGGATGCTGACACCCACAAGCCGTGGCAGTTTGTCAGCTACATCATGAACCATGACCAAGTGGGCAACCGCGCTGCCGGTGACCGCTTCTCCCAGTACCTCTCCACGGACCAGCAGGTGCTTTCGGCAGCCGTGCTGCTGACCCAGCCGTTCACCCCCATGCTGTTCATGGGGGAGGAGTGGGGCGCCTCCACCCCGTGGCCGTTCTTCACCTCCCACCCGGAGCCAGAGCTTGCCGAGGCTGTACGCAAGGGACGGATCGGCGAGTTCGCGCGGATGGGCTGGCAGGAATCGGAGATCGCCGATCCCCAGGACCCGGCCACTTTTGACTCGGCCGTTCTGCAGCGCTCAGAACGCGACGACGACGCCGATCACGCCCGGGTGCACACCGCCTATGGCGAGTTGATCGCGTTGCGCCGCTCCACGCCTGAGCTGACCGAACAGGATTTCCGTTCCATCAGGGCTGTTGCGGATGAGGCCAGCAGAACGCTGGTGCTCTACCGCGGAGAGCTGGGACGGGTGGCCGAAGGGGAGCCTCGTGAGGGGCTGAACGGGGTGGCCGTGGTCTTCAACTTCTCCGATGCGGAAGCCAAGGTTCCTGCCGAAATTTCCACCCAAGCGCAGACTCTCTGGGCCAGCGGTGATGTCCAGCTCTCTGCCGGTGAGTTGGGCGGCGCCGTCGTGAAACTGCCACCCTACGGAGCCGCAGTCCTGCGGGTGTGACCCAGACGCGGTGACACTGTGCCTGCGTGCCCACCGGGGTACGCAGGCACAGCGCTTTCTGGAGTTGGCGAGGTTTTACCCGGGACTCTGGTGCAGATGGCGGGGCATCGGCTGTGGTAGCTGCGGCAGGTCAGTCTTCGAGGAAGTCCGTGATCCATCGGCGGACGGCGGCCAGCGAATCAGGGTTCACCAATCCCAGGTGCTTGGCCAGTCTGTCTCGTGAGATGGTGCGAATCTGCTCGGTCATGGCGAAACTAAGGCCTTGCAGCCCAGTGTCACCCTTGAGGAGAACATGGTTGGGCCAGCCCCGGTCGGTGGTGGTGATGGGAACCGCCAAGCACAACGTGTGGACGGTTGCCAGATATGGACGACCGGAAACCACTAGTACCGGGCGCCTGCCAGCCTGTTCACGACCCACTGTTGGGTCAGGGCGTGCCCAGTAGATCTCTCCCGGAGTCAGGTCCATGCGTCGCTGGTCCATTCGCGCAATTCACGGATGTATTCCTCGTCCGGGGGGACTTTGGTCATGGCTTCCTGGACTTGACGGAAACGATCCCGGCGGGCCTCTGCCTCCAGCAGGTGCCTCAGATGCTCACCGATGTTCCGATTGTGGTGACCCGCTTGGGCCTTGAGGGCGTCCCGTAACTCCACTGTGACTTTGATGGTAGTCAAGCTCATACCAAAAGTATGACGGTGGCTGGAGTTGGTGTCCACAGTGGCGAAGCCTTCCGGTGGGGTGTGAAATGGAGGCATGTTGATTTATGGAGAGAGCACTCGTTGGACTCCGGCTGAAGACCGCTACGAGCGGATGCCGTACCGAACCCTGGGGGACTCCGGTCTGAAGCTGCCGGTGATCTCCCTGGGCCTGTGGCACAACTTTGGGGATGACACCCCGCTGCAGACCCAGAAGGAGATCCTGCGCAAGGCCTTTGACCTGGGTGTGACCCACTTTGACTTGGCCAACAACTACGGCCCGCCCAACGGATCGGCAGAACTGAACTTTGGCCGGATCCTGCGGGAGGACTTTGCGGGCCTGCGCCAGGAGCTGGTGATCTCCTCCAAAGCGGGATGGGACATGTGGCCTGGCCCCTATGGCTTCGGCGGATCACGGAAATACCTGGTGGACTCCTTGGACCAGTCCTTGGAGCGCATGGGCCTGGACCGCGTGGACATCTTCTACCACCACCGTCCGGACCCGGAGACCCCGCTGGAAGAGACCATGCGGGCCCTGGACCACATCGTCCGCTCAGGACGGGCAAGCTACGTGGGCATCTCCTCCTACAGCGCTGACCTGACCGCCCGGGCACAGCAGATCATGCGCGGACTCGGCACCCCGCTGGTGATCCACCAGCCCTCCTATTCCATGCTGAACAGGTGGATTGAAACGCCGTCGGCGAACTCCATGGGGCCCGCCCACGGCAGGAATCTGGTGCAGACCCTGACGGATCAGGGCATGGGGTCCATTGTGTTCACCCCGCTGGCTCAGGGGATGCTCACGGACAAGTACCTGGCCGGTGTGCCGGAGGACTCCCGCGCGGCGGCCTCCAAGTCCTTGAACCCGGAGTGGCTCACGGAGCAGAACATTGAACACATCCGCGAACTGAACAAAATCGCCGAGTCCCGCGGACAATCGCTGGCTCAGATGGCCATTGCCTGGACCTTGCGGGAGCAGGACGGCGGTCAGGTGACGTCAGCACTGGTGGGAGCATCCAAGGCCTCGCAGATCGTCAACAGCGTGGAGGCGGTGCAGAACCTGGAGTTCTCCGAAGCTGAGTTGGAGCAGATCAATGAGCTGGCCGTGGATGCCGGGGTGAACATCTGGGCCAAGGCCACGGAGTCCACCGACTGAGCGGGTTGGGCCGAACCCTCACCAGACTCGCGCTTCAGACGTTGATGGGCGAGTCTGGTGAAGGTTCGGCGCCGGTCACAGACCGGCCCTGGCCAGGATGAACTGGGTCATGGGCTCGTAGGCCTGTGGGGGAACGTTGTCATCCAGGGGAACCACCACGTCAATCACACCCTGGGCCTGACCCACGAACACCGCCGGATCATTGCAGTCACCCACCGCAATCACCCGGTAGCCGCGGGTGCCGGCAGCCCCTGCCATGCCGTGATCGGTCACCACCAGATCAGGCAACGGTGCGCTGCCATGCGCTTGGTGCGCAGCTTCCAGCTGATCCAAGACCAGGTCCATGGGTTCCGGGCGGTGGGTGTGCCGCAAACCGCCGTACTGCTCCACCATGACCACGTCCCCCACCGCACGGACATCCCCGGTGTCCCAGGGAATACCACCGGCGATGGTCAGAACCTCCGCCCCATGTGCCCGGGCCACGGCGGCCATGGGGGTGTAGACGGCAGGCATGGCAGCAGGATGCGCGGTGGCGAACAAGATCCGACCACGTTGCCGCACAACCTCCCCATAGATCTGCGCGTACCGCTCCAGAGCATCCACGCACAGTTGCGCACTGATGGTGTCCTGGCCTTGCGTGTACATGGGATCCGCATTGATCCCCACCTTTGCCACCATCAGGGAGAACACCGCATCCCATGTATCCTCAGGCCCAGGAGTGATTCCCATGTACTGGTGTTCGGAGGAGGCCAGGAAATCCTGAATGTTGCGCAAGTTGGCTTCCCGCGGGGTCGCCACGTCCCCCGTGATGCGCGTGGTGTCCAGATGGGTCATCAGCTCGGCCGTGGATGGCGGGATCTGAGCTCCGAAAGTTGAGGTCACGCCCCAACTCTAGAACCCACCTGGTCCCACACCGTGGTACAGGTTGACGTGAGCGCCGGCAGTGGCCTCCCAGGAAAACTTCTGTGCCCGGCTGGCCGCCGCCACTGCTCGCCGCTGACGTTCCAACGGATCTGCGGCGATCTCCACCAGAGCCTGGGCCCAGGTCCGTGGGGAACGGTCGGGAAGCAACCACCCGGTCACCCCGTCCTCCACGGCGTACTGCAGCCCGTCCACGTCCGTGGCCACCACAGGGGTCCCGCAGGCCTGGGCCTCCAGCGCCACCAACCCGAACGTTTCCGACGACGACGGCACCACCACCACGTCCGATGACCTGAACCGTGCTGCCAACTCCGTGACAGGAATGGAACCCATCAGTTCCACTGAGTCAGTCAGGCCTGCATCCGCGATCTGAGCTCTCAGGTCAGCCGTGAACTCCGGCGAGCCCACTCCCGCGATCCAGGCCTGCACAGCAGTGTCCGCGTGCTCCGCGTGGATCAGACCCAGAGCCTCCACCAGTACGTGGGGACCCTTCAGGGCTTGCAATCTCCCTGCAAAACCGATCACGAATGCTCGTTCTTCTGCGGGGCATTCAGTGGCCGGTGCTGCGTCGTCGTCGGGGTGGAAAATGCTGATGTCCACACCGGGCGGGATCACGTGAACTGTGGAGGGTGAGGCCCCGTAAAGGCGTTGGAGGTCGTGAGCTTCTGAGGTGGTGTTGGTGACGACAGCCGAGCTGTCCGAGATGGCCGTGGACTCCCCATCAACCCGGGCCACAGGCTCAGCTGGTTCCCCCGACCCGGCGCGCTGATTCTTGGCCAATGCGGTGGTGTGGAACGTGTTGACCACAGGCACCTGCCACGATTGGGCCAGTTCCAGCGCCACCACGGCGGAGAGCCAGTAGTGGCCGTGCACCACATCAGGTGGTGACCCCGCGGTGGATGCGTAGGTTTCACGGATTGCTTGGGTGATGGCCTCCAGGTGCTGAGCCATCTGTTCCTTGGTGGCATGGAGGGTCGGCGGCAGCACCACCTCCAGCAGGCGCAGGCCGGGGCAGATCTGCGACCACTGGGCCCGAGCTTCCGGGACCGATTCGTCCGGATGTTCGGAGGCTCGCCACACCGTGATGACGTCCACGCGGTGACCCAAGTCCGTCAACGAATCCGCCAGGTGGCGCACATACACGTTCATCCCGCCGGCATCCCCTTGCCCCGGTTGCATCATGGGGGAGGTGTGCAGACTCAGCAGGGCAATGTGCAGAGGCCGGGTACGCGGGTCCGGGGCAGTGATCACGGCCCCACGGTACGCGGAACCACCGTCTCAAATTTTCAGCACGGAAAAATGCGCCCAGGTAGTCGGTCCATGCGTTTTTCCATGCGCAAAGTTCTCCGGTCGGGCGGGCGGTCCAGCACCAAGTGCATGAGCACTCCAGTGTCACAATGGAGGGCGTGACTTCTGAGCCCTCGACCCCCGAGATCCGCGCCCGCCGCTCCGAGCGTTCCGCCGTGGTGGATCTGACGGCCATCCGGCACAACGTGCGCCACCTCAAGAAACTGGCGGCCCCCGCCGCGTTGATGGCCGTGGTCAAGGCCGATGCCTACGGTCACGGGGCGGTACCTGTGGCCCAGGCGGCCATCCAGGGCGGGGCAGACATGCTGGGCGTGGCCCACGTGACCGAGGCTTTGGAGCTGCGGGAGGCCGGAATCAAGGCACCCCTGCTGGCGTGGCTGCACACGGTCAACACCGACTTTGCGGCTGCCATTGAGCATCAGGTGGCGTTGGGTGTTTCCGGGTGGGAGTTGGAGGAGATCGCACGGGTTGCCCAGGACATGGGTGCCACGGCCCAGGTGCATCTGAAGGTGGACACCGGGTTGGGCCGCAACGGTTACACCTTGGCCGGGTGGCCGGCGGCTGTTCGCGCAGCAGCATCGGCTCAGCAACGTGGGGCGATCGACGTCGTGGGAATCATGACCCACCTGGGTGCCGCCGACGACCCCCAGGCCCCGGAGAACCAGGAACAACTGGATGCCTTCCAGCAAGCCGTGCAGGTGGCGCGGGATGCCGGTCTGAGGCCCTCGATCCTGCACGCAGCCAACACCCCCGGGACCTTTGACGCCCAGGACATGGCAGATCCCACGTCCATGCTGTGCGACATGGTGCGGGTGGGCATCGGGATCTACGGCATCTCTCCGTTTGCGGAGCGCACCGCTGAGGAACTGGGGCTGATCCCTGCCATGACACTGCGCACCACGGTCAACAACGTCAAGGAAGTCCCGGCCGGGCAAGGCGTGTCCTACGGTTTCAACTACCGCACGGAGCAGCCCACCACGTTGGCGCTGATTCCGCTGGGTTATGCCGATGGCGTCCCCAGGATCGGCACCGGTGGACCGGTGCGCATCCACGGCGTCAGTTACGCGGAAGTGGGCCGGGTGGCCATGGATCAGATGGTGGTGGATCTGGGGGAACCCGGGCTGGCCTCCGATCCTGACCGTAACCCACTGGGGGCTGAAGCCGTCCTGTTCGGTGCCGGGGCCAACCCGTCCGTGCGTGAGTGGTCCCAGGCTGCCCAGACCATCGACTACGAGATCGTCACCCGCATCTCACCTCGCGTTCCCCGCGAGTACGTGGAGTCCAGCACCGATTCGCTGGACAAAAACGACGACCCCGCTTGGATCCTCACCCTGGAACCCGCCTCAGCGGAAGCCACCCAACAGGTGGCCAAGAACCTGGCCGGGCACCTATGTGCAGGGGATCTGATGATCCTCACCGGTGAACTGGGGGCGGGCAAGACCACGTTCACCCAAGGCTTGGGTGCAGGTCTGGGTGTGCGCGATGGGATCATCTCTCCCACGTTTGTCCTGGCCCGCCAGCACCCCAACGACCCCCAGGGTCTGAATCCCGGTGGTCCCATGTTGGTTCACGTGGACGCCTACCGCCTGGCCACGGCCACTGAGGTGGATGACATCGACCTGGAACAGACTGTGCCCACCTCCGTGACCGTGGTGGAGTGGGGGCAAGGCAAAGTTGAGCACTTGGCGGATTCCCGCCTGGAGATCACCATTGACCGGGCCGTGGGCGCCCGGGACAACGACGGCGCCCCCACCCTGACCTCAGTGCTGGCAGATCTTGAGGCGGAGACGGAGACCGGTGAGGACGAGCCCCGCACCATGACCATCCGCGCATTCGGCCCACGCTGGAGCGGCCAGCAGCCCACGGACCTGATCTGAGAAGGGAACCCGAACACCGGTGTCCAACAAACGCAACAAGAACACCAGACGCGGGCGAAAGATGTCCTCCCAGCAGCGGGAGAAGCAGCAGCAGATGCGCGAACAGACTGGGCGGGGTTCCGGCAACAGCGTTCAGGATGCCCGTCAACGTGCCATGTCCACCTCCCCGGAGCGCGCCACCGGCACGCAGGGCGCGGCGGAGGAGGTTCGGTCAGGCCTGTTCCCGCCCAGTCGGCGTCCACCTCGGGATCCCAACCGCAAGCCGTGGGAGGTCTACGCCTGCATGATCATGGCTGTGTTGATCGTGTTCCTGGTGCCGGACTGGCGGGATCCAGAGAACCCGTGGCCTGCCTGGTTCTACGTGGCACCTCTGGCCTTTGGCGTTCTGGGCGCGTTGTTCGCCCTGTTGGACAAGAAGCGGCGGCTGGCTTGGACCTCCGCCGGTCTGGGACTGGTGCTGTTTGTGGGACTTGTTTCCGTGATTGCGCTGACAGGACCTGCCTGAGTCGATAAGGTCTGAACATCTGCGCTGGTCACAGGACTGGCCACGGGTGTATCGGAGAAACCATGACCCAGCACCACGTCTCCACATCGTCACCCGGCACGGCGCGGACGCGGCCCTACGGCACCTGGATCTGCATGGTGTTGGCGGTGGCAGCCACCCTGTACTTGCTGGACTGGACCGGCACCACTGAACCCAAACCCTTTGTCATGTTATTTCTCCCGGCGGCGCTGGGAATCGTGGGCGCTGTGCTGGCCGGGCGCAAGGGCCTGACGGGCTGGGCCGTGGCCTCGGCTCTGGTGGGCATCCTGCTGGTGCCGGCGTTGATGTTCGCCATGGTGATCATCGGGGGCCCGTGAGTCTTGCCAAGGGAAGGTGTCAGCAATGCTGCAACATGTGAAGCCACCTAGGAGGCGCCGGGAGCGTCCAGTGGTCACCGTAGTGTGCATGGTGGCGGCGCTGGCCTCGCTACTGCTGTTGATCGATTGGACAGGCACCAGCACGGCCCGCCCTGCCTGGCTCATGATGATCCCCGCCGCCTTCGGTGTACTCGGTGCACTGGCCGCTGGGCGGCAAGGTTTGGCGGGGTGGGCGGTGGTCTCGGTGGCGTGGGGAGTGGGTCTGGTCCCAGTCCTCATACTGGTGCTGACAGTGCTGCGAACACCATGAATCGTTTGCAGTCGTGGGCGGCGTGGCCAGCAACTTAGACTGGGCGGGTGCTTCTGCTGTGTTTGGACTCCTCTGCTGCTGCGTCAGTCGCCGTCGTTGACACGACTGAGCAGCAACCCCAGATCCTGGCCCGCTGGGAAACCCAGGACACTCGATCACATGCTGAGGTGCTGACACCCGCCGTTGAACAGGTCATGGCGGAGGCCTGGGTGACGGCGCAGGAGCTCAACGGAGTGCTGGTGGGCACCGGTCCTGGACCCTTCACCGGTCTGCGGGCAGGGCTTGCCACTGCCCGGACTTTGGGTTTTGCGTGGGGCCTTCCCGTGCATGGCATGTGCAGCTTGGATGCAGTGGCCAACGACGTCGCCGCGCTCCCTGACTCCGAACGCCCGACTGAGTTTGTGGTGGCCACGGATGCCCGACGCCGTGAGGTGTATTCCGCCGTGTACCGCACAGAACGTGATGGAGGGGAGGCCATACGTGCTGTCCTGGTCAGCGGCCCTTCGGTGGGGCCTGCGGCTGAGCTTCCGGACCTGCCTGCTTACGGTCGTGGTGCGGGGCTCTACGCTCAGGATCTGCCGCAGGCCGTCCTGATGCCCGTTCCGGGAGCCGTCCAGGAGAATGCACCGACCGAGTGGCAGCCCAGTGCGGCTTCGCTGGGACTGGCTGCGGCCGGCGTCGTGAACTCAGGTGGCGAGTTAAGCACGGAGACCAGCCCGCTGTATCTGCGGGAGTCGGATGCCAAGGTTCCGGGGCCGCGCAAGAAAGCCACGGCATGACGGCCGGGGTGGGCCAGCTCGATTGGCAGTTGCGCCCGGCCACCGTGCACCATGTGGCCGCCATCGAATGCCTGGAGCAGCAGCTTTTCCCGGAAGACGCGTGGTCACTGGAGATGATTCTGGCCGAAATCACCCACACCACCCGCGCCTATTGGGTGGCCGAGGCTGACGGTCAGGTGATCGGCTATGCCGGAGTGATGGTGGTGGCGGACACCGCAGACGTGCAGAACATTGCAGTGGCTCCCCACTGCGAGGGCCGTGGGCTGGGCAAAGCTTTGTTGACACAACTGCATACCGAGGCCCTCAGCCGGGGCGCTCGCGAAATCCTGCTGGAGGTCCGCACGGACAACCAGCGGGCCCAGGGGCTCTACCGGGGCTTTGGCTACACAGAGATCACCGTGCGGCGCGGCTATTACCCAGGTGGTGCGGACGCGTTGATCATGCGTGCCGAACTTGCCCCCCGTGAAGAACCAGCCACCACTGATCTGACCAGCCACATGAACGGCACCGTCAACCAGGACAACGCAGAATGACTCAGATGAAACCTCAGATCCCGGACGTGACCAACCCTTTGGTGCTGGGGATCGAGACCTCCTGCGATGAAACCGGTGTGGGAATTGTCCGGGGCCGCACACTGCTTGCCAACACCGTCTCCTCTTCAATGGATGAGCACGTCCGCTTTGGTGGAGTCATCCCGGAGATTGCCTCCCGGGCTCACCTGGAGGCCTTTGTGCCCACCCTCCAGCAAGCACTGGAGACCGCAGGTGTCACCTTGGAGGAGGTGGATGCCATCGCGGTCACGGCAGGTCCCGGGCTGGCAGGTGCTCTGATGGTGGGGGTTTCGGCGGCCAAGGCGCTTGCACTGGCCACGAACAAGCCGCTGTACGGCATCAACCACCTGGTGGCGCACGTGTCCGTGGGGCTGTTGGAGCGTGACGGCTCGGACGTGGCGGCGGAATTGATCACCGACGACGGCAACCTGGTGCCCGGACTCGGTGCCGTCCTGGTCTCCGGCGGGCACACGGAAATCTTGCGTGTGGGTGACCTGGCGGATGATGTTCAACTGCTGGGAACCACCATTGATGACGCCGCGGGCGAGGCCTATGACAAAGTGGCCCGTCTGCTGGAGCTGAGCTACCCGGGAGGTCCTGCCATCGACCATGCTGCCCGGGGTGGTCACCCCGCGGCGTTCAAATTCCCCAGGGGGCTGTCCAACGCCAAGTACATGGGGACCGTTGAATCACCCGGCAAGCACCGCTATGACTTCTCCTTCTCCGGACTCAAGACGGCCGTGGCGCGGGTGGTGGAAGCCTACGAGGCTGCGGGGGAGACCGTCCCGGTGGCTGAGATTGCAGCGTCCTTCCAGGAATCCGTGGTGGATGTGATCACCCGCAAGGCCGTGCTGGCGGCAACGGAGAACAGCATCACCACCTTGCTGTTGGGTGGCGGTGTGGCGGCCAATTCGCGGCTGCGTGAGGTGTTGGCCGAACGTTGTGCCGCCCACGGCATCCGCTTGGTGGTGCCGCCGTTGTCCCTGTGCACGGACAATGGCGCCATGGTGGCGGCCCTGGGGGCACGGTTGGTGTCCCGGAGGGTGGGGACGTCGTCGTTTGAGTTCACAGCGGATCCGGGACTGCCGGTGACCGCGGTGAGCCTCTAGTGTTCGCGGGAGGCCTGGGCCTGTAGGAACCTGAAGACCTCCACCTCATCCACACCGGGGAATGCGCCGGAGGGCATGGCTGCCAGCAGGTGCGCGTTGGCCCGGGCCGCTGGGCGGGCGTTGCCGCCCCAGGCGGCTTCCAGATCGGGTGAGGGCAGACGGCAGCACGTGGGGTCCGGGCACCGGGAGACCGAACGGGATTGCGTGTCCTTCCCGCGGAACCACTTGGCCTCCTTGAACGGCACCCCGATGGACAGCGAGTACAGCCCGGAGGAGTGACCCTCCACCACTGCAGTGCACCAGTAGGTCCCGTTGGGGGTGTCCGTGTACTGGTTGAACGCCCGGAAGTGGTCGCTGACGTTGAACACCTCCCGTGAGGTCCAGTAGCGGCAGACCTGCTGGCCTTCAATGGCGCCGATGTGGTCAGCCGGGAAGATCACTTGGTCGTTTTCGTAGGCCTTGTGGATGATCCCGGATTCGTGGACCTTCTGGAAATGACAGGTCATGCCCAGGTGTTCGGTGGCCAGGTTGGTGAACCGGTGAGCGGCGGATTCATAGGAGACACCAAAAACGTCCCGGAGGTCCTCAATGGCCAGATCCCGCCGCTCCTTGGCGGCCTTCAGGAACCGGACGGTTTGCTTCTGCGGCATCATCAGGGCCGCCGCAAAGTAGTTGGTGTAGACCCGCTGCCGCAGGAAATCCGAGTAGTCCTCCGGCTCGGACTGGTTCAGCACGTAGGCTCCAATGGCCTGGAGCAACACGGAACGTGGCTCATGCCCGGGCGTTCCTGCCCGCGCCAGGTAGAAGCGGCGGTTCTTCAGATCCGTCACC
>NZ_JROX01000097.1:0-7738 GCF_000800955.1 Kocuria sp. ZOR0020 | reverse complement strand
CCGATGCGGCTGTAGAGCTGGGGGTAGTGGCGGAAGCGTTGGTCGATGCCGGGCATCCCGATGAACATGAGGGCGACGTGGTGACGGTCGTGGAGGTCTCGGAGGAGCTCGAGCGAGGTCGGCGTCAGTCGTTCTGCCTCGTCGATGATGATCAGTTCGGTGAAGTCGATGGTGCGGGGGACTTCGGTGGTCGTGATCTTCCCGATCGTGCAGAGATGCTCGTAGATCAGCACTCCGACCTTCCCGCGGTAGTACTCGATGTCGCGCATGAGATCGCGGTGCTTGGCGAGGACCTCGGGGGTGTAGAACACGGTGCGGGAGCGGTGGGCGGCGGCGTAGTGCTTCAGGTCGGCCTCGTTGCGTGGGCCCCAGGCGTGGATGAAGGGTTCGAGGGTGTCCCAGTGGGCGTAGCGGCGGGCGGATTGCGTCTTTCCGACGCCGGCCTCGCCGTGGCAGATGCCGATGGTGACGTCCTTGCGGATGGCGTCGGCGAACTCGGTGAAGCGGCGGTGTTCCTTGGTGACGATGAAGTCGCGGTTCATCTACTCGTCCTCTTCGTAGGTCTTCAGGCGCTTCCTGGGCCGGCGTGCGGGAGCGGGCGGCGTGGGCGGGTCGTCAGGGGGTCGTGGAGTCGTGGGGATGCGGTCGTTGATGGCCTTGCGCAGCTGCCGGCGGCGGGCTCGTCGGGCGGTTTCGATGTCGTGGAGGCTGTATCGCTGGTTGGGGTGGGCTTCGTCGATCGCGGTGCATACGAAGGTGTCGTGGTCGTAGACACGGATCTCGGACAGGTCCCGGGGGTCGTAGCGGATGGTGACCGTGCGTCCGACGAATGAGGCGAGCGTGGGCGAGAGGTAGCGCTGGCCTTGAAAGTGGATCCCGTCGCGCTGGACGGTGCGGTGCTTGGAGACCCGCAGAAGCAGCCCGTCGAGCTCCTCGAGGCTCTCGGGGAGTCGTGGCAACCATCCCTCAGCGATCCAGGCCGCCTTCGGGCTCGTGCGGATCGCGGTGTGCGTGCGTTGGTTGTACTGGTCGACGAATTCCCCGACGGCCCGGTCGAGACCAGGAAGGTCGAGCACCGGCACGGGGTGTGGGTGTCCAGAGCTGAGGCGCCCGGGCAGGGTCGTGAGCAGTTCGGTGTTGACGGTGTGGAAGAACCGCTCGATCTTTCCTCTTCCCTGGGGGCGGGCGACGGCGGAGTGGATGATGCGGATCTTCAAGGCGATCGCGGTGTACTCGAGGTGATGGCTGGTGAAGTCGCTGCCGTGGTCGACGTAGAGAACGTCGGGGATGCCGCACATCGGCCAGGCGGGGTCGCTCTTGGGCCAGATCGCTTGGCGCAGCGCCAGTGCGGTGTTCATCGCTGAGGGCGCGCCCTCGAAGACCATGTACCCGCAGATCGCCCGCGAGCAGTCGTCCATGACCGTGGTCAGCCAGGGCCTGGATGGTCTCCCGCTGGGGTCCTTGATGAGGATGTCGAGCTCGGTATGGTCGACCTGCCACAGGGCATTGGGCCGCTCAGCGCGGTGGCGGAAGACGAGCTCGTGGCGATCCCGGTAGGACGCCGGGCCCTCGAGAGCGAGCGTCACCATCCCGGGATCCAGCGCCTGCACGACCGACCGCACCGTCGCGTAGCTCGGCGTGCTCACGCCTCTTCGTGCAGCCTCGGCTGCGGCCAGGCGGTGCAGCGTCGCGATGCTCGGGCGGGGCCTGGTCAGGGCCAGGTGCTCTACGAAGGCCACCAGGTCAGGCGCGGTGCGCCGCACGCCGGCATCGGCGCGCTGCGCCCGCTCAAGAGCCGAGATGCCGCCTGTCCGGTAGAGGCTGTGCCAGCGTGAGAGCGTTCGCTCTCCCACCCCGGTCTCCCGAGCGAGACTCGCCAGCGGGATGCCGTCTTCGACGTGGAGCCGCAGAATCTTCCACTTCTGCGGCCCGTCCATGTCACGCCTGCGCGATGCTCTCGCGAGCGGCAGCGTCCCGCTGGTGGCGATACAGCGTCGCCCGCGACCACCCCACCAGGCGTGCCGCCTCCTCAGCGGTGCGTCCCTTCGCTCTCTCCTCGGCCGCGATCGCCAGCTTGCGATCCACGACCTCCGGGTTCACCGGCGGCCGGCCGAACTTGGTGCCCTGAGCACGAGCCGCGGCGATTCCAGCGTTGACGCGCTCGGTGATCAGCTCTCGTTCGTACTCCGCCAGCGTTGCCAGCATCCCGAGCATGAGCCGGCCCGACGACGTGTCTGGGTCGATCCCGTCGGAGACCGACTGGATCTTCACGCCGCGGTCCCGTAGCAGGTTCACGGTGTTGAGCACGTCGATGAGTGACCGGCCCAGTCGGTCGATCCGCCAGACCACCACCGTGTCCTCAGGCTCCGCGTAGGCCAGGAGCTTCCTCATGCCCGGACGCTCCGCCGCGCTCTTCGCCCCGGACGTCACATCCGAGAACACGTCCCGCTTCTGCACCCCGGCAGCAAGGAGAGCGTCGAGCTGCAGCGCCGAATCCTGCCCCGCCGGCGACACCCGCGTGTACCCCAGAAGCCTCATCACCACATAATGCCTCACAAACTACCCGCTCCGGAAGATCTGAGACGGAACACGGTGCGACGACTTCACGAAACACTCCTTGCCGCCATCGGCGCAGCTCGAGACGAGCTCACCGCGGCTCGGTCGCATGTCTCGTAACGCTGTAGATTGTCGAGACAGACCGATCCTTGTTGAGCGCTAGCGTGGAACGGCGCGGGATGCACGGCAGCCTCCAGCGCCAGACGGCTTGGTGCGCATTGTCCGGAGGCGGCCCCCTGCTCGCCCGGCGAGGTGAGCTCCACCTACAGGGTTGCCGACCCGGCAACTCATGCACTAGTGTTTCCGACATGGAAACAGGCGATCGAACAAATCCACCTTCCGTAGCCGAAGCCGCGAAGATTCTGGACATGGCGAGTGAGGAGTCTCAGAGGACCGCCAACCCCCCGTTGCCCTGGCGCTTCTTCGTGGCCATGGCAGTACTGCTGGCCACCGTGTGCGCCGCACAGGTACTTGAGGGTTCAGCCTCGCTCATCATTACGATTCTCGGACTGCTATTCATCGTAGTTCTTGGTGTGCGACACGTCTTCTACCGATCGGGCTATGGTGTCGTCTGGCCGGACGGACCGAGCGTCTTCCCGTACCTCGCGGCGAGCTTCATCGTGATCGGAGTTCCCGCGGTCCTGGCCGTGGGGTTCGCCATGAACTGGCTGTGGCTGGTCTCCGCAGTGGGGGCCGCCAGCGCCACTCTGGTCATGGGAGGCAAGTACCGGAAGGCGGTCAGCTCTCGTGGTTGACCCTTCGTTCGACGAGCTTCTTCATGCGCCTCATCGCCTGCGCATCAGCGCCATCCTGGACACCGCCTCCTACGTAGAGTTCGGCGAGCTCCAAAACAGACTTGAGATTTCGAAGTCGGCACTGAGTAAGCATCTATCCCAGCTAGAAGGCAACGGCTACGTGCAGAACTCAAGGGTCACCCTCGCTGGCCGCAGCAGGCTGCGAGTCTCGTTCACAGATCAGGGTCGAGAGAAGTACCGAGCTCACAAGGAAGTGCTCCGAAAGATCCTGCAGACCGGTTGAGGGAGTGGGCAGAGCGCCGCTCTCGGCGACCGCGCCACTCAGAAACAGCTCGCAGACATCACGCAAAAGGCGCACGTTCAGACCACGGAGAGCCGATCTGGCCGTGCTTCCGGAAGCGCCGCATACCCTCAGAGGAAGCACGCCACCAACCGATCAACTCCACAGATGAGGGCAGGCGTGAATGGTGCCGACGGCCGCAACGATCTGCAAATAATCGTGCGGGCCCTCGGCTCGGTGATACACCAAGGGCGGAACAAGACGCGCGTTGTCCGGGATCTGAAAGGTGTGGGTCACCGGGTCCATGATGCTCCGGTGGGGCCGGTGACCTGAACCGCGTCCTGGACAGGTCCCGGTGTCTGGTGTGGTGGTGGCGGTACGAAGGCGACGTCGGGCGGTGGTGACGCGGTTGTGTGGCGGGATGCTTGCAACTGCTCGAAGGCCTCCAGGGCCTGCAGGGATCTACGGTCCGGGCAATCGTCGCGTCGTGGCATCAAGGCCTCTCCGGTGTAGTTCAGGGCAGCGCGGGTCAGGAGGGCGGCGTCGAGGACGTCGCAGGGAGCGCCGATGAGCTCGGCGCGCCACGGTTCGGTTCGGGTTTGGGCTTCGAGCTGGTCCAGGCGGCGCTGAACGTGCTCAAGGAGGCGGGTCAGGGTGCGTTGTTCCTCCGCCGAGGTTGGAACGGGTACATCCAGGACGCCGTGGATGGTGGTGGCCGCCGGGCCGTGACGGGCCAGGTCTTCGGCGGCGGTGGCGGGATCCTGCGGGGCCTGATCAGGCAGGGCTGCGCGGGATGCGTGCTGGATGATGCTGTTCCATTGGGGTGATGTGACCCAGGCATCGAGGGCCTGGTGACCGTGGGTGTTGGTAACCCACTGGGTGGCGCGCCGTGTGCCGATGGCGTACGTGAGGTACCCAGCTTCGTCTTTGAACCGCGCCAGGTCTGTGGCCCACCCGTGCTCATGGTCCTGGACCTCGTGGGCGGTGAGCTCAGTATCGGTGCGCGTCATCACTGTCTGCAGCTGCTGCATCAGGGATTTGGGGGTGATCTCGTGGAGCATGTGCCACGGGTCCGGTGAAGGGGGCTCCTCGGGTGGGGGCAGGACTGCGTGGTTGGAGAGTCTGCCTCGGGTTAGGGCCACATAAAACTGTTCGCGTGAGGTGTTGTCTGGATCGATGGCGGCGATCCCACGATCCACGGTCACACCCTGTGCCCGGTAGGCGGTGGAGGCGTAGCCCAGTTGCGCTGTGGACAGCGTCTCTGGGGTGAGGGTGACGACTTCGCCGGTGGCCCGAGCCGCGGTGAGGCTGCCGTCGTCGTTGATGTCTGAGATGGTGAACAGGTCGCCGTTCTTCACGAACCCGCCGGC
This sequence comes from Kocuria sp. ZOR0020, assembly GCF_000800955.1. Classification (NCBI taxonomy): domain Bacteria; kingdom Bacillati; phylum Actinomycetota; class Actinomycetes; order Micrococcales; family Micrococcaceae; genus Kocuria; species Kocuria sp. ZOR0020. The sequence continues at coordinate 2,777 of NZ_JROX01000097.1, read as the reverse complement.
CTCATCGGTGATGCGTCGGTCATTACGACGGGTCAGCACGGAGTCACCCACACCGGCCTTCACCCCGTTGCTGAGGGCGACTGTGGTGGAGTGATCCACGGCCCCTGTTTCCAATCGCGCGGCTTGGACACGGGCGTTGAGGCGGTCAACAGCTGGGAGGGATCCGGCGATCAGCAGGGAGGTTTCCCCGGCTTCTTCGGCCATCACCCACCGGTTGAAGGCGATGGATTCCACGTCGTCCTCGGAGGCGGCTCCCAGCACTCGTCCTTGTTCGACCAGGGTCTTGATGGCGTTGGTGTCGCCTGCACGCAGCCGGGTGCTGTTGGAGGCTTCCCAGCTTTCTTTGAAACGCCACAGAGAGGTCAGACGGGCGGATGCGACGCCCTCAGCGTCGTGGTGGCGGTCCATCCAGCCCAGGATCCCGCCGGCGTCAATGGAACCCAGCTGCAGGGGGTCCCCCACGACCACGACTTTCGCGCCAGCTTCTTGGGCTTGGCCGCGCAGTTGGTCCAGGGCGTGAGTGCCGGCCATTGAGGCCTCATCGACGATGATCAGCTGCCCGGGGTTCATGTGGTATCGGTCAGCGGTGGATTCCAGGCCGGTGATGATGGTGTTCAGCCGTGACCGTCGGGCGGTGTCGGAGGCGGGGGTGGCCTCAAACTCGGTGCGCGCAGCGGCCAGGCGTTGGGCGCGTTGTTGGGCGCCGGGGCCGGTGGTCTCCCACAGCCATTTCGCCACGTTGTCTGTGGGGATCTCCAGGTCCTTGGCCAGCACGGCTGCAGCCGCTGCCGATGGTGCCAGGCCCACTACGGACCCAGGGCCGTGAGTGTCCTCCCAGACCTTGCGGATCCCTGCCAGGGCGGCAGTCTTGCCGGCACCTGCAGGCCCGACGATCCCGGTGAGGGATTGCCGGGAGGTGAGGATCTCGAAAGCTGCTTGTGACTGGTCTGCGGCCAGTTTGTGGCCACCGGCGATCGTGACCTCGTCCAGGAGCTCCTGCACGCGGTCGTGATCCTTGATCGTGGGACCGTTCATGGTGGTCGCTGCGGCAATGAGCCGGGCCTCGGCCGACACGATCTCCTGAGTGGAGAAACGGCGGTCGTGGTCAAAGGCATGTCGGCCGTGAACGCTGAGCCCGCTGTGACTCTCCACCGGTGTGCCGTATCGAGTGGGAGAGAGCGAGACTGCTTGGTCGATGGCCGCATCGACCACCCGCGTCAACAGAGCATCACGGTCCTCGTCCCTGATCGTTCGGACCAACGCCAATGCCCGGGAGGCTTCAGCATGAATGTTCGTGACCGCGAATGTGGTGTGCCGGGCGCCGAGCGTGGCGATCACCCGTCCAGCGATCTGGTCCGCCGTCTCGGGGTGCACTGTGGCGGCCTGCAGCAGGGTGGGGTCACGGTCAAGGGTTGCCGCCACCACGGCCGCCGGATCGTGCCCCAGGCCTTGGGCGCGGGTGCGCCATGCGGCTGCTTTCTCCACGAGCGAGGTCATGGCATCGGACTTCCGATCCCGTGTGGCCAGCGTGGCTGTCTGCCGGATCTGGGCGAGGTCATGACCGGTGGGTGGTTGACCGTGCGTCTGGGTCCATTGCTCCACCAGACGGTCCACCTGTGCCTCGATGTCGTGGGAACGGGTGGAGAACTCCGCGATGAGCTCATCCGGGATCCCGGCGAGCTCCACACGTGCCCCGCCCTGGGCGATCGGCAAAGGCGAATCACCAGCACTGAGTTCAGTGGCGGGGGTGCCGTGGTCCCCGTCCGTCACGCGAGAAGGCTTGGCGCGTACCTCTGTTTGGGTGCCCAGGGTGCGGGCCAGTTCATCAAAGAGCGTGGCGTTGAATCGTTCGGAGGCTGCGACGACGTTGCGGTGCAGGGTGTAGGAATCCAAGGTCACCCACTTGCCATCTGCGACTCGTTGGACGCGGTTGGCGATGACGACGTGGGTGTGTAGTTGTGGGTCACCGGCCCGTGAGTCCCAGTGGTCAAAGGCTGTGGCGGCGACTCCGTGAACGGGGACGTGGGCTACGCCGCCGGGCCCGGACCGTGACTGGATGACGTTGGTTTCCAGCCAGGAGACGGTGGAGGATACGGCAGCGCGGTGTGCGGCGTGGATCTTGGCCTGGGTCGGCTCATCGGCCAACGCCCACAGCACCGAGACGGATTTCGGTACGGAGCAGGTCAGATCGAACCCGGCGACCGGTTGGCGTTGCGGGCCGGCGGCCTTGCCAGCAGGTGTCTTGGCGCCGGCAGGAGCGGCGGAGGCCTTGATCGGTGCGCGACCTAGCTGGTCACCGGTCACAGGGTTTTGGGCGTGCTCTAACAGCCGGCGTGCCCCCCGGGCGGTGACGCGCTGCCCCTCAGTCAGGTTCAATCCCGCCAGGCCGGCACCGAGCCACCTACCTGGTGGGGCACCGGAAGCCGTGTAGTAGGCGGTGAGATCCCGGGATCCGGTTCCGGCCGGGGCGGCATCGCCGACGGCAACGGATTGAAGGTAGTACTCCACACTCATCTTCGAGATTGAGACCGTCACGCATCCACCTGCTTTCCATCGACCGGGGTCGCCGCGGGGACCGCAGCGGCACGACGGTGGCGCCGAGGTGATGCACCCACGCCGGATCCGGTCGCGTTCTCGATCTCGGCGCGGTGACGGCGGTAGGTGGTCAGCACGTCACGTTCCAGGACCGTCAGCTCGGACCCGGCACGTTGGCGCTGAGCGATGTGTGCGGCAAGGCCCTGCCATTGGCGCATCACGGCAAGCGGCACCACCTTGAC
>NZ_JROX01000096.1:0-6092 GCF_000800955.1 Kocuria sp. ZOR0020 | reverse complement strand
TTCCGCCGCGAGTGGCTGCCGTGGAGAAGCGTGCCGCACAGATGCTGGCCACAGACCCGGAAGACACCGAGGAATCCACAGGTTCTTCGTCCGAGTCGGACATTGGTCCGGGGTCTGATGCTGTCCCTGAGTCTGGTGCAGTTCCGGACTCTGATGCAGCCCGGGAGTCGGATGCAGTGAACGAGTCGGATGCTCCGGGCGTCGTCGTGGTGCCTGAGGACGTACTGCGGCTCTGGCAGCTCTATCAGAACGGTGCCACGGTGTGGCAGCAGCTGACCGAGGCGACTGACGATGCCGAGCCGGTACGCGCCGTGGTGCAAGCCTTGCCCTCCCACCCGGAGCACAACGCTCTGGATCTGGTGGCTCATGCCGTGGCGGCCACGGCGGCGCAGGGACGCGGTGCGGTGGTGGTGGTCCCGGATGCCAAGACCTTGGATCGGTTGCAGGCAGCCGTGGATGCCGTGGTGCCTTCTGAGATGGTGGCGCGTCTGCACAGCGAGGACAAGCCCACGCCCCGGTATCGCGCGTTTCTGGAGGTCTTGCACGGGCGTCGTTGCGTTGTGCTGGGAACTCGTCCGGCCGTGTGGGCGCCGGTGCACAATCCCGGGTTGATCGTGGTTGTCAACGATGCAGACACCAATCTGGTGGAGCAGCGCGCCCCCTACCACCATGCCCGTGACGTCGCCCTGTTGCGCAGCGAAGCCCAGGGACTGTCCCTGCTGCTGGTTTCCCACGCCGTGTCCCCGGAGGCTCAGCGTCTGGTGGACACAGGTTGGGCCATGCAGCTCAAACCCGAGCGGGACGCTCTGCGGCGGCACATGCCGCGGATCGTGGCCACCGCGGATTCCTGGCATGCCGAGCGGGACTCTCTGGCAGGGCGGGCGCGCCTTCCGGAAACGGCCTACCGGGTGGCCCGCCAAGCCTTGGAACGTGGGCCGGTTCTGGTACAGGTGGCCCGTGCGGGCTACGCACCCACGATTGCCTGCGACCGCTGCCGGGAGCCTGCTCGGTGCACCGTGTGTGACGGTCCGTTGCGCATTGGTGGTCACGGCCAGATGCCGGTGTGTGGATGGTGCTCCCGGGAAGCCTTGGCCTGGTCCTGCGGGGTGTGTTCCTCCACAGGGTGGCGTATGACGAGCGTGGGCAGCCAACGTACGGCTGAGGAACTCGGACGAGCGTTTCCTCAGGTGCCGGTCATCGCCTCCTCCGGGGATGCGGTGCGCCGCAGTGTGACGGCACAGCCGGCGCTGGTGGTGGCCACACCAGGTGCCGAACCCTGGGCAGATGGAGGTTATGCCGCCGCCCTGCTGCTGGACGGTGACCGGATGTTGTTCCGTCAGGGGCTGCGCGCCGAGGACGAAACCCTCAACCGCTGGTTCGAGGCAGCTGCCCTGGTGCGTGCGGCTCCAGACGGTGGCACGGTGGTGATCACCTCCGAGCACACCCGGGCCGTCAACACCCTGGTGCGGTGGGATCCCACGGGGCATGCGGTCCGGGAACTGGCCGAGCGTCGTGCCCTGCACCTGCCTCCGGCGGTTCGTTCCGCAGCGGTGACCGGACCCCTTGATGCGGTCCAGGATTTCCTGGGGCTTGCCGGTCTGCGTGACAATGACCCCTCTGTGCGCCTGATCGGCCCAGCACCCGTTGAAACCCACGGACAATCCACGGAGGAGGAGAGCCACAGGGTGCTCTTGTTCTTCCCCTATTCGGTGGCAGCAGACGTCACGCGCCGTCTGCGCGCCGCCAGAGCCGAGGCCTCAGCCCTGCGGCGCTCAGCGCCGGTGCAGGTGCGCTGTGATGTGGCTGACCTCCTGTGACGCCCTCCCTCAGGTGGCCTCACGGCGCCAGACGACGACGCCGGACGTCGTCCACCACGCTCAGCAGTTCCCTGGCTGAAGACTCCCACGTGGAGGCTGCCGCGATGGCCACACCACGTTGCACCAGGGGCCAAGCACGCTCCGGGTCGCCCAGGACGCGAACGGCATCTGCAAAGGCTCGTGAATCACCCACTGGGGCGTAGAGTGCCGCGTTGCCTGCGACTTCACGGAAAATCGGGATTGCGGAGCACACCACAGGTGTTCCGGCACTCATGGCTTCCATGAGGGGCAGTCCGTAGCCCTCTGCCCGTGAGGCATGAACCAGGGCAGTGGCCTGCTGCAACAGGTTTCGGTAGGCGTCATCGTCCAGCCCGTTGTGAAAAACCAACCGAGCGTGCGGTGCCAGATCGGTGAGCTCCTGGCGTCGGGAATCACTGATCCCTGAGACCAGGTGCAGTTCATGGTGGGGGAGCAGAGCTGCCATGCGCACCAGGGTCTCCACGTCTTTGTACGGCATGAAAGAGCCCATGTAGATCAGCTTGTGGGCAGCATCCTGCCGTGACCGCGCCTCCCACAACCGGTGGGCCTGTTCCACGGAAACCACCTGGTGGGCGTCTGCGGCATTGGGCACCACGTGCACCGGGCGTTTGGTCAGCCCGCGCCGGCGGATCAACTCCGCCGAGGTGTGGGAGACCGTGGACACCGCATCCGCACGGTTCAGGGCCACACGCTGGGGCAGCACGGACTTGTGGAACAACCGCCATCCGGCCCGCACGGCAGCGGGGAGATGTCCCGGGGGTGTGGGGTGGTCGTAATAGATCAGGTCATGCAGGGTCAGGATCAGCCCGAACCTGCGCCGGATGGCACCCATGGTCTGCATGGGGGAGAACACCACGTCCGGACGGTGGCGATTGAGCACCTGACCGGTCACAAGTTCCTTGGCGGAGACGGGATCCGGCCCCATGAACCAGGCAAGATCCGGCAGCTTGTCCAGCTGGCGGGGGTCGGAGACCATCACCTGCACGTCAAGATCAGGGCGGGTGGGCAGGATCTGGGCCACACCGTGGGAAAGCCCTGTCACGTAGCGCGAGATCCCGTCATGGCGCCCCACCTTGACGTAACGGGCATCAATCACCAGACGGGTGATGTCGGCAGCGGGCACGGCTCACCGCCTCCGTCGTCGTGAGACCACGGGCAAGAGCTGGGTCAGTTGGGAGGTGTTGGGTCGGGCCAGGTCCAGGCTGGGCAGTTCGTCGTGGATCTCCACGGGCTCCGGAGCGGGCCCGATCAGGAATTGGTCCACCATTTCCGCCACCTCGGGTGCTTTCTCGTAATGGATCAGGTGGCCGACCTCTGGGAAGTCGTGGGTGAGGCGGCGTCGGATCCACGCGGCCATCCGCTGCTGGGAAGCGGGGCTGCCCATGGGGTCCTTGCCGCCGGTGATCAGCAGAACCGGCATGGTCAACAGTGGGGCCACCTCCGCCACCGTGCCCTCCGTGGATGCCTGATAGGCCTCCCGGAGAACCCTGTTGCTGGCGTAGCTGCCAAAGTAGGCGCGGTGTTGGTTGACGATGTACTCGCGGATCTCCGGGTCCTGAGTGGTGGTCATCTCCCGGCTCATGATGTCCGTGGCGGTGTTGCTGCGCAGCAGTTTGTCCCCGAGCCCGAACGGCAGTTTGGAACCCAGCGAATAGTAGGTGTCAGCAATCGAGGAGGCCAGGGCATTGTCCGTGGTCAGGGCCGGCTGGCTGATGGGATTGACCAGGATCAGACGCTCCACCATGCGCGGTGACTCCGCGGCCAGGTGGGCGGCAATCACGGAGCCGAAGGAGTGACCCAGCAGGGCAATGCCGTGATCGGAGTCCGGGGTCACGGTGCCATCGGTCAGAGCCTGGATGAACTCCCGCAGGAACCGCACATAATTGGCCACGCTGTGCGTGCTGTCCTCCCCGGCATCATCCGGGAATGATTCGGAGCGCCCGAATCCCGGCAGGTCCGGCACCACCACGTGGTAGCGATCCCGCAAGGCATCAGCCACCAACTGCAATCCGTGATGATCGCCGCGGAACCCATGGACCATGACCAGAAGCGGCTTGGGGTTGGTGTCGACGTCGTAGAACCAGTACCGGACCTTGTAACCGTCCAGGCGCAGACTGCGTCGTTCGGCTCGGGGGTTCTCCAGCATGGGTTCCTTTCAGACGTGTGAGCAGGTGGGGCACCACAGGCGATGCACCGTGCGTGCAGCCGTGACCAGTCTAGGCAGCGGGTCTGAGTGGGCGCTGAAGAACAGGCACGCACACCCGTGGTCCAGGGCTAGAATGGCACGGTCTGCCCTGACCCGATCCGGCCACCGCCCGTAACTTGCGGAAGCCGACAACGCGGCAGCCAGTCACCACCACCAACGCACAGCTCGAAGGCGAGGCACGTGAGCACGCAGCAGGAGACCACCGCAACCCAGGCCACCGCAGACGCGGATGGCGCCCAGGTGTGGAACGCCGCTGACCTTGAAGCCCGCTGGGGCGGTTGGTGGGAGCAACAGGGGGTGTTCCGCCCCCTGGATGACGGATCCAAGCCCCGCCGCTACGTCCTGGACATGTTCCCCTACCCCTCCGGTGACCTCCACATGGGTCACGCCGAGGCCTTTGCCATGGGGGATGTGGTGGCCCGCTACTGGCAACTGCGTGGATACGACGTCATGCACCCCATCGGGTGGGACTCCTTTGGCCTGCCGGCAGAAAACGCCGCCATCAAGCGCAACGCCCATCCGGCCGAGTGGACGTACAAGAACATTGAAACCCAGAAGGCCTCCTTCAAGCGCTATGGCATTGCCGTGGACTGGGACAGGGAGCTGCACACCTCCGATCCCGAGTACTACCGCTGGACACAGTGGCTTTTCCTGCAGTTCCACGCCCGCGGCCTGGCCTACCGCAAGAACTCCCCGGTGAACTGGTGCCCCAAGGACCAGACCGTGCTGGCCAACGAGCAAGTGGTGGACGGGGCCTGCGAACGCTGCCACACCCTGGTGACCAAAAAGGCCCTCAACCAGTGGTACTTCCGCATCACCGACTACGCAGACCGCCTCCTGGATGACATGTCCCAGCTGGAGGGCAAATGGCCCGAGCGCGTTCTGGCCATGCAGCGCAACTGGATCGGGCGCTCGCAGGGTGCTCACGTGAAGTTCGTGATCGACGACGCCCCCGGCTCGGCCGGGCAGCGGGAGGTCACCGTGTTCACCACCCGCCCGGACACCCTGCACGGGGCCACGTTCTTTGTGGTGGCAGCGGATGCGGATTTGGCCAAGGAGCTGGTTACCCAGGACCGAGCTGCTGAACTGGATGCATACCGGGAGCAGGTCAAGGCGCTGTCCGACATCGAGCGCCAGTCCACGGACCGGGAGAAGACCGGTGTGTTCCTGGGCCGCTACGCCGTGAACCCACTCAACGGTGAGAAGCTGCCCGTATGGGCTGCTGATTACGTGCTGGCCGACTACGGCACGGGTGCCATCATGGCCGTGCCCGCCCATGACCAGCGTGACCTTGACTTCGCCCGGAGCTTTGACCTCCCCGTGCGCGTGGTGGTGGAGACCGAGGACGAGGACCCCGCAGTCAGTGGCGTGGCCACCGCGGGTGAGGGCCGCCTGATCAACTCAGGTGCCCTGGACGGTCTGTCCAAGGCGGAGGCCATCGCCCGGGCAGTAGAGCTCATTGAGCAGGCCGGTACCGGTGAAGCCACTGTGAACTACCGGTTGCGTGACTGGCTGCTGTCCCGTCAGCGTTTCTGGGGTGCCCCCATCCCCATCATCCACTGCGATTCCTGTGGTGAGGTTCCTGTGCCGGAGGACCAGCTGCCCGTGCGTCTGCCCGATGACCTGCGCGGTGAGCAGTTGGCGCCCAAGGGCCAGTCACCGCTGGCAGCAGCTTCGGATTGGGTCAACGTGGCCTGCCCCTCCTGTGGCGGTGCCGCGCAGCGGGACACGGACACCATGGACACGTTTGTGGACTCCTCCTGGTACTTCCTGCGCTACGTCTCCCCGAACGACGACGCAGCCGCCCTTGACCCTGAAGCTGTGCGCCGCTGGGGCCAGGTGGATCAGTACGTGGGTGGTGTTGAACACGCCATCCTGCACCTGCTCTACGCCCGGTTCTTCACCAAGGTGGTTCATGACCTGGGGCTGATCGAGCACACCGAGCCCTTTGACCGTCTGCTCAACCAGGGTCAGGTGCTCAACGGCGGGCGAGCCATGTCCAAATCGCTGGGCAACGGTGTGGACCTGGG
>NZ_JROX01000095.1:0-2132 GCF_000800955.1 Kocuria sp. ZOR0020 | reverse complement strand
CGGCGGGTTCAGACCCCAACTACACCCTGGATCATGATGAGCCGCCCATCGTCTGCCTGGATGCCTCGGCCATGAGATTCCACCGTCGCCAAGTCGAACGCTTCTCGCCGACTACCTCGACAACCGAGCGTCCCAGTTCGCCGATCGCGTCGAGTGGCACGTCGTCGGCGCGCAGCAATAGCGGCCTGTCGTTGTCGACGATCTCACGCGCCCACGTCGTCGCATCCCGACCGAGGGTCTTCGTTGCGCGGGATCGCCACTCGTCGGTGAGGTCCGCCAAGGATCGGACCTGCTTCTCGGGCCGGGTGGCAAGCGTCGCTTGGGCTCGGAGTTTCATGATGGCCGCTGGTGTAGGGCGTCGCCCGTGGGCTGCGACGTACTCAGCGATGAGGCGATCGGTCTCGGCGTCGATGCGACGGGCGCGGGTCGAGAACCCCGCGATCAGTTCGTCGGGCACCTCCGCGATCGCCCATGCAGGGTTGTGGTCACGGCCCATCTCTCGGGCCTCCCAGGAGACGCCGAAGGTGCGTGTCATGTGGTCGGCGAACACGGCTTCGTGTAGTTCGGATAGCGCGACGACGGCGGCGTGCATCGGCCTGCCGTCTAACGAGCGCCACTTCCCGTCGAGGACTGTCTTGGCCTTGTTGCTGATCACGACATGCGTGTGGAGGTGAGGGTCGCCGGCGCGGGAGTCGAAGTGATCGAACGCAGTCGCGATCAGCCCGGTGACATCGACCTGTGCAACCGCGCCGCCCCCGGCGGTTGCGCCCGTACGGGTGGCTGCAACCTCGCGTTCCATGAACGCAACCACCTCCGCAACCGCTCGATGATGCGCGTCCCCGATGAGCGCCTGGACCCCGGCGTCGGCAACCGCCCACAACACTGATGCGGACTTCGGAATCGAGAAGGTGAAGTCAAAGCCCGCCACCGCACGCTGTGTGCTCCGGGCTGCCTCCTCGGCAACGATCTGTGCGACAGCCTCGCTCTTGGCGCCGGGCGTCATCGTCGGCTCGAGTTCGGCGATCCGCGCTTCGATTCGCTCGTCCTGGCTCTTGTAAGTCGGGAAGGCACGACCGAGCGGCCCGTCGGTGATCGGATCATGGCCGCTCCCCATCAGGAGCTGGAGTTGGTGTTCCGATACTCGGTCGCCCACCTGAATCTCGCCCTTCCCGAGGGCCGCTACTCCCGCGCCGAGCCAGCGACCAGGAGGGGTGCCTTCCTCCATGTAGTACCGGGTCAACGGCGTCGAGAGCCGCCTGTTGCCGTCACCCGCCGACAGCACGCGCATCGAAACCGTCATGCTCGCCTCCGCTCCTGCGTGGCAGGTGAGCACCCGCACCCTGCGGCAATGGCCCGCTCGACCTCGATCTGCAAGAGGCGTGTGACCTCGATGTGCGGTCGGAGAGGAAGTGGCAGACCGGCTCCGGCGGTGTCGCTCGGATGGCTCGATGAGCGGCGGGCGTGCCGGAGTCGTGCACCTGACAGGTGACCAGCTCGGCATCCGTTCTCGATGAGGCACGGCTGCCGGGGACGACCGTCACCGGAGCGGACTTCATGCGCGACCTCGACGCCAGCGGCGACCCACGACTCAGGATCGGGTCGCTGTTCAGTGGCTACGGCGGGCTCGACCTCGCCGTCGAGCACGTCTTCAACGCCAAGACCGTGTGGTTCTCCGAACTCAACGAGCCCGTCGCCCACGTCCTTTGGCGCCACTGGCCCGAGGTACCGAACCTCGGGGACATCACGGCCATCGACTGGAGCCGGGTCGAGCCCGTGGACATCCTCATCGGCGGGTTCCCCTGCCAAGACGTCTCCACCGTCGGCAAGCGCGCCGGCCTCGCACCAGGTACGCGCTCAGGGCTCTGGGCGCACATGGCCGCAGCCATCGACGCTCTCCAGCCCGAATGGGTCGTCATCGAGAACGTCCGCGGGCTGCTGTCCTCGCCCGCGACACGGTTACCAGCACAAGGAGACGACCATGAACGACGCAACCACGGCGATGCAACCCTTCGCGGCATGGAACGCGACCCGTGGCATCTGGGAGACACCGCAGCTCGACCTCTACGGGCTCTCGGCGCCGTTCTCGGCGATCTGGCCGACCTGCGGCTGGATGCGCGATGGATCGGCCTACC
>NZ_JROX01000094.1:0-9554 GCF_000800955.1 Kocuria sp. ZOR0020 | reverse complement strand
ATCTGACCCAGGTGGACAGCCTCCTGGCACAGGTGCGGGCCACCGGTGTCCAGGTGACCAACACCGTGCAGCGGTCCGGGCTGGAGCAGATCCCGGACACCACCTCCAGGACCTTGTACCGCATGGTGCAGGAGGCGCTGACCAATGCGGTCAAGCATGCTCCGGGTGCCCCCGTGGACATCAAGTGGGGTGGTACGGAAGATCAGGTGGAATTGACCGTGACCAACCCGCTGACGGCTCCCAAGGGCCGGGCCAAGGCCATGGGGCAGAGCTCTGGTTTCGGCTTGATCGGTTTGGATGAACGTGCCCGCGCCCTGGGCGGTAACGTCAGAACCACCACATCCCAGGATGCTTTCCGACTGGAGGCCACCGTCCCATGCCGCAACTGAACCACCCGGGCCAGAATCCCGAGCCCACCCACAACTCCGCCATGAACTCTCCGGAGGACTCCGCCGGACAGATTCGTGTGTTGCTGGTGGATGACGAGGTCCTCATGCGGGCCGGTCTGCGCCTGATCCTGGATGGTGCGGAGAACATCACCGTGGTGGGGGAGGCCGGCAACGGTCATGAAGCGCTCCAGCAGGTCCAGGCGTTACAGCCGGATGTGGTGCTGATGGACATTCGTATGCCAGGGGCTGACGGCATTGAAGGCTGCCGGGGCGTGCGCGCCGTGGAACAGCCGCCGCAGGTGCTGATGCTCACCGCTTTTGACACGGATGCTTTCATCCTGGATGCCTTGGAGTCCGGGGCCGTGGGTTTCCTGTTGAAGGACACCCCTCCGCGTCAGCTGGTTCAGGCGGTGCAGGATGCGGCCGCGGGGACCTCGAGTGTTTCGCCGTCGGTGCTCTCCCGCCTGATCGCTGTGGCCACTGCACACGGCCGGCGCCCCGGTGTGGAAGCTCCCGGTGCAGGGGAACCGGGGTCAGCTGCCGCCCCATCCGCACTGGCTGCCTTGGCCACCCCGGAGAGCAAGACGACTAATGCCCCTGCAGGACCCAACCCGCTGGATGTTCTCAGTGACCGTGAACGCGAGATTGCCGATGCCGTGGCGCGTGGGTTGACCAACACGGAGATTGCCGAGGAGATGTTCCTGTCCATCACCACGGTCAAAACGCACGTGGCCAGGATCTTCACCAAGTTGGATGTGACCAACCGGGTGCAGGTGGCCATCATCGTGCTGGAACACGGCTCCCGCTGATGCCCCTCACGTGAGGCCTGTCAGCTGGATTGTCTCAGCGCAGGATCACCGGAACAGTGCGGAAACCACCCATGGGTGGCTCCTCCCGGACGGATTCCCCAGCTGGTTCGGGAGTTCCCGCGGCCAGGACCGCACGCGTCAATTCGCGCAGTTCAAGGCGGGCCAGCGGACGTCCCGGGCAGACGTGCGGACCTATCCCGTAGACCAGATTGGCCTCAGCATTGCCGTGGGGGTCAAAGGCATCCGGGTCGGCAAAGACTCGGGCGTCACGGTTGGCATCCGCCCAGTTGATGACCACTCGTTGTCCGGCTTCCACCGGGCACCCGGCAATCTCAGTCTTGCGCGTGGCCACCCGCCGGTTGAAGACGAACGGGTCATCGATCCGCAGGAACTCCTCCAGGATGGCGTCCACCTCTGCATCTGATGCTCCCTGGGTGATGCGCTGACTGATCCGGGGGTTGCGGGCCAGGTGATGCAGGATCACTCCGGTGCACTGCGCAATGGAGGCCAGGTCACCACCCGTCCAGTTGCGCAGAATGGACACGATCTGTTCATCAGAGAGGTGACCTGCGGCGTCGTCGTGAATGAGCTGATCCGTGACGTCCGCGGTGCCGTCCGAATCCCGGCGGGGCTGGATCAAACCGTGGATGATGCGGTCAAAATCCTGTGCCACCGTCTTGGTGCGGGTGGGGTCCCCGGAGCGGGTGGCGGCCTGGTTCTCCCGGACCCACGCCACCAAGATGTCAGCAAGGCCGGACGGCCAGCCCAACCAGGCCGACTGGGCCTCCACGGCGAACCTCATGCCCAGCGCCTCCACCGCGTCCACGGATTCGCCCAGGGGCAATTCCGCGGCAATGCGCTGCGCGGTGGCCCTGCACACCGGTTCGAACTCAGCCATGGCCTCCGGGGTGAAGTAGCGCTCGATCAAAGACCTGTAGCGCTGGTGCTCGGCACCGTCCAGACCGTTCGGGACCTGCAGGTGGCGGGAGACCGCATTGGAGAAAGTTTGTGGATCCTGCGCCACGTCAACGGCTGCGGCATGCCCGTGAACCGTCACGGTTCCGTGGAGGTCTGTGGTGGCTGAGGGGAGGTCGGAACGCTCGGCGGCTGTGGTCATACCTTGACCGTATGCCCGTCCGCGAGCCGTTGACCAGCAAGGTTGCCTCAGAAGACACACCATCTCCGTTCAACTGTGGTGCGCGTCATATTTGCACATGACATCTAGGGTGGGCCGAGGACGGCAGTCCAGAGCCGGTTCGTCATGCAGGGGTCAGGGGCCGCGGTGACACGAATCGGTGGAATCCCACGACGAAAGGTCGAGACCATGGAACGCAAAACCCTTCGACTCGCACCGATTGCCCTGGCGGCAGGCCTGGGTCTGGCTCTGGCCGGTTGCGGCGGCAACGACGACGCCAGCGGTGATGCCACAGCCACCGAAACCACAGCAACGGCAGAAGCCACCACCGGCGCCACCGATGGTGCGACGAACGGTGCGACCGGTGGCTCGGCAACTGATGGCGCCACGGGTAACGCAACTGACGGTACAAGTGCTGAGATGACCAACGGCGCAACGGATGGAGCCACCGGTGGCGCGGGAGCTGACGGCTCTGGGACTGATGGCTCTGGCGCTGACGGTGCAGGTGCGGCAGGCACCGGTGCTGAGGGTTCCGGCGCTGACGGGTCGGCTGGATCGGACGGCTCCGCAGGTACCGGTTCTGAGGTCACCGGCACCACGGATGGTGCTGCCGGCGGTGACTCCAGCGGCGCAGGTGGCAGCAATGACGCTGCAGGTTCCAACGGCAGTGCAGGTTCCAACGGTGCAAATGGTTCCAACGGTGTGGGTGGCTCTGCCGGCGGGTCCATTCCTGCTGGTGACTACACTGTGCAGGCCGGGGACACCCTGGGGTCCATTGCGGAACGCTCCGGGGTTTCAGTGGATGAGATCGTCAACGCCAACTCCGATCTGTCCTCCCGGGACGTGATTGTGGCCGGAGAGTCCATCACCATTCCTCCGTACGGCGGCTGACGTCGGGTGGTGACCTCCGTGTCCTGACCGGTGGAGTTCTTTCTGGTCAGTAGACGGGCAGCTGTGCTCAGTACGCCAAGCGCAGGAGGTCATGCACACACGGTCATGCGCGGTAGGTCGTGCGCTGGCATAAACAACGGGGCCGGGGCGAACTTGATGTTCGTCCCGGCCCCGTTCACGTGCGAGGTGAATCAGTTGTTGGCTGCATCGCCTTCAGCGTCGTTGCCTGTGCCGGTGTCCTCCCCCACGCCGTCGCCGGTGCCACCAGCGCCGCCGTCAGTGCCCTCACCCTGTCCGGCCTCACCGCCGGGAACGCCACCTTCACCGGGGGCCGGCGTCTGACCCATCTGGTCGTCTTGAGTGCCCTCAGTACCTTCCTGGGTGCCCTGGGTGCCTTCCTGAGTGGTGCCCTCCTGGGTCTGCTCAGGGGACTGCTCGGCAGGTGCAGTGGTTTCGGTGTCGGTGGTGGTTTCTGTGCCGTTGTCGCAACCGGCCAGAGCCAGGCCGAGGCCTGCTGCCAGTGCGATCGGTGCCAAACGGAGCTGCTTCTTGTTCATCGTGTCGGCCTTTCGTCGTGCATGGACGGTGATTGGCCGGCAACGCTTGAGCTTTCCTGTGTCCCGGGGTCCAAGATGGTGGACCTTCAAGCGGGCGCACCATCAACAACCCGATAAACAGCCTGCTGTCTATGCAGGTTGGAACGCCAGGGGGTTGTGTAATCGGGATCACCTGCGCCGCGGCTGCACACTGTCACGGCTGGCACCTGCGTGTATCTGCCCCATAGCCTGGTGGGACACCCCGAAGTCTTCGGGGTGTCGTCGTCGTGAATTGCCACCACACATGAGGAGCTCACCTGTGACTGCACCCGATGCAACGTGTGCCGCAGCCGAACAGGCTGGTCAGAGCCAATCCGACCGTCCAGAGCAGTCCGACCACACCGAGCTGTCCGGCCAGACTGAGCAGCACGCCCGCGCTGAGCTGTTCAACTGCAAGGACTGGTGGCGGCAGGCGGTGGTGTACCAGATCTATCCCCGCAGCTTCCACGACGCCAACGGGGACGGGCTGGGTGACATCCAGGGTGTGACTGCCAAGGCGGACTACCTGGCAGAGCTCGGAGTGGATGCGGTGTGGCTGAGCCCCTTCTACCCGTCCCAGTTGGCGGACGGTGGCTACGACGTCGACGACTACCGCAACGTTGACCCCCGCCTGGGCACCCTCGAAGACTTTGATGCCATGGTGGCTGCCCTGCACGATCACCGGATCAAGGTGGTGGTGGACATCGTGCCCAACCACAGCTCCAACCTGCACCGGTGGTTCCAGGAAGCGCTGGCGGCAGGACCGGGCTCACCGGAACGTGAGCGATACATCTTCCGTGAGGGCAAGGGGGAGCACGGCCAGCTGCCGCCGTCCGATTGGCAGTCCTTGTTCGGTGGGCCTGCCTGGACGCGGGTGAGCGAACCCGATGGCACCCCTGGTCAGTGGTACATGCACATCTTTGCCAGTGAACAGCCCGACTGGAACTGGGACCACCCGGATGTCCATCAGGCGTTTCTGGACACCATCCGGTTCTGGGCGGACCGGGGAGTGGACGGTTTCCGGATTGACGTCGCCCATGCCCTGGCCAAGGACCTGGGTGAGGAGCTGGTGGACACCCACGCGCTGCCCAACGAGTTCCAGGAGTTCGGCGCTCACCCCTTTTGGGACCGCGACGAGGTGCATGAGATCTACGCCGAGTGGCGGGCGGCATTTAACGAATACGATCCCCCACGCACCGCAGTGGCGGAGGCCTGGGTGCATCCGGACCGGTTGGCCCGTTACGCCAGCCCGGACGGGCTGGGGCAGGCCTTCAGCTTTGACCTGCTGGAGGTCCCATTCACCGCGGAGAACTTCCGAACGGCCGTCACCAAGAACCTGGACGAGGCCCGGCGCAGCGGGGCATCGAGCACATGGGTGCTGTCCAATCACGATGTCGTGCGTCACCCCACCCGCTACGGCCTGGACCTGGACGCGCTGTTGGAACGACTCGACGAACGTCCGTTGACGCCCTCCGGTGGCACCGACCTGAGCGTGGCCGCCAAGAAGTGGCTGCTGCTGGGCTCCCCGGAGGACCTGCTGGATCGCGCTCGCGGACTGCGCCGCGCACGGGCCGCTGAACTGCTGGTTTTGGCCCTGCCCGGATCTGCGTACATCTACCAGGGCTCCGAGCTGGGGTTGTACGAAGTTGTTGAGATCAACGACGACGAACGCCAGGACCCCTCGTTCTTCCGGAATCCCGGCAAGGACCAAGGCAGGGACGGGTGCCGGGTGCCGTTGCCGTGGGAGAAGTCGGCGGACGATTACGGCTTTGGTGGCCGAGCACATCTGCCGCAGCCGGGATGGTTTGCGGAGCACGCCGTGGATGTGGAGTCCGGGGACCAGGAGTCAACTCTGAACCTCTACCGGTCCGCGCTGGCTGCACGCCGTGAGCTCCAGTCAGCCGAGGAGCTGGAGTGGGGTGCGCTCAACGGCGGCGACGTGGTGCACCTGGTGCGCCCCGGTGGTTGGGAGTCGGTGACCAACTTTGGAACAGAGCCGGTGCAGCTGCCGGAGGGCGGCGACGTCGTGATCAGCAGTCAGCCCCTGGAAGGTCACGCCTTGCCGGGGGAGACCACGGTCTGGCTCCGGCGCTGAGCCGGCCTCCCCAGCCCGGTCCAATTGCTGCCGAGTGTCTGAGTTCGGCCTTTTTCAGGCCTGCCGAACGGTTCAACTCAGACACTCGGGAGTGAGGGGCGGTCGGTGGGCAGCGGGGGTAGCAGCGACTGCCGGTCAGAGGTGTTTGAGCTGTTGCTTCCACAAGGAGCGCCAGCGCTCCACCTCGTCAGGGTTACTCAGGTTGACCTGGGACGCGGCCACCAGAACCTTGTCCGCGCCTTTGGGGCTGACGTCCACGTTGCCTCGGCTCCCGTCGGCCAGAGTCACGCCCCAGTGCAGGCGCTTGTCCGTGCCCGAGGTCCGCGGACCGTCCGTGACGGCGAGCCCGTCGAGCTCGGCCGGTTCCCCGACCAGCCGGCACCAGCGGTCGAAGACCTCCTCCATGCTCCCGGGGACGGTTCTGGTGGCCGAGACCTGGAACGTGCCGTCGTGCGCCTGGCCCGGCACGCGGCGCCCGATCCACTGCTCGTAGGCCACGGCCACGGACTGTGCCCACCACCCGGCGTTCTCCACCGACGACGGCATGGCTGCGTACGCGGTCTCGGCCAGTGTCTTGTGGGGCAGGTCCACCCCACCCGCCGAGTCCAGGACTTCTGCCCATTCGTCCCATGCGACGCCCGTGGCCTGGGCGATCGCAGCGGCCCGGCCGGGAGTGGCTCCGCGCCCGCTCATGCCGACTGCCCCAGGGCTGCGCCGTAGGAGGCATTCATGCCCGCCCAGCCGTAGGCGAAGGCGTCGTACCCCACCACCCGTTCGGCGTTCTCGCCGCGGGCCAGCACTTCCAGGACGGCAAGACACACGTGCCAGCCGGCGCCGCAGGCCGCCGCCATCTCATCGGAGATGCAGTGCATGACCGGGTCCAGCTGCGTGCCCTGATCCATAGGGGCCAGCCGCCAGTCAAGGTGCTCCGGCCCCCAGCGTTGGACCAACCGCGCGGGGGACTCTGCGACCTCGACGGTTCCGTCGACGGCGTCGTCCTCAGGGTTCTCCTTGAGCGGCGCCGGGCCGGGGGAGTCCAACGGGCGGTCCGGAACGCACGGGGACCAGGCAGCCAAACCCTCGGGTGTGGTCAACAGTTCCCAGGCACGTTCCGGGGTGCAGGCCAGCACACGGGAGAGCGCGACGACCGTCGACGGCTCGCCATCCAGGAGGCGGGTTTCGGGAAGCGCGTCATGGGCCTGCACAGCGGCCAGGACATGAGTCTGTGCGGGGGCCGGCTCGAGAGTCTGGTCTGCGTTCATGTGCGTCAGCATAGATGTGGTCCAGCATGGCGACTCGACTCTTCACTCTCCGTGAGTGCCCACCGTCCTGGGCAGGGCGAGCATCATCACTGCAGCCAAGACGTAGATGGCCATCTGCCACGGCATGACCTGTGCGAGCGCATGACCGAACAACTCACCCGGAGACGACTGCGAAGCGGTGGTGCCGGCGGGTGTGAGCGCGGCGAAAAAGACCGTTCCCAGCAGTGCGACGCCGACGGACCCACCGATCTGGTTGACCGTGGCCAGTGCTCCGCCGGCGGCACTGGCGTGTCTGCCCGGTACGCCGGCAAGGACCACGCTGACCAGGATGGGTGCCCCCAGACCCAGCCCGAGTCCACCGATGAACATGACACCGGCCAGTGCCCAGTACCCCGGCGTGCCGCCGTCGTGAAGAAGCCACCACAACAGACCCTGGGACACAGCCAGGATCAGGGAGCCGCTGATGATCAAGGTCCGCCCGGCCTTGCTCGCGAGGGCCACACCGCCTCCGGAGGTCACCATGGATCCGACGGCGTACGGGAGAATCACCAACCCGGTTTCCCAGGCCGAGCGACCGGTCCCGGCCTGCAGGTAGATCGACAGCATCAGGAAGAACGAGGCCAGCCCGCCGAAGAACAGCGATGCAGCAACAAGACCGGCAGCGAAGGGCCGGCCCCTGAGCAAGGCCGGGTCCAGCACAGGTTGACCGCCGCTTCGGGCCACGGATCGTTCATAGGTCAAGAAGATTCCCAGGATGCCGATTCCGCCCGCGCACAGGGCCCAACCCCAGATCGGCCAACCCCAGTCCCGCCCTTGAACCAAGGGCAGGAGAACGAGCACCACTCCCAAGGCGGCCAGGACTGCCCCGGCCAGGTCCAGTTGCTCTCGGGTGGCTCCCTTGGACTCCGGAAGGACGCGTAACCCCACAAGGAGCGCGACCACGGCGACGGGGACGTTGATCCAGAAGATGGTGCGCCAGCCCAGCCCCCAGAGGTCCGCATCGACCAGGGCCCCACCGATGAGAGGACCGGCCACGGACGCCAGGCCCTGCACCGCTCCGTAGGCGCCGAAAGCCTTGGCCATCGCGGCGGGGTCGAACGAGGACCGGATGATGCCGAAGACCTGCGGAACCATGAAACCGCCGGTGAGCCCCTGGATGGCACGTACCGCGATCAGGACACCGGCCGAGGGCGCGAGCGCACAGGCCGCCGAGGCCAGGGCGAATCCTGACAGCGACAGCAGGAACACCTTGCGGCGGCCGTAGTCGTCACCGACCCGGCCACCCGTGATGAGACCAGACCCGAGTGCGAGTGTGTAGGCCGCGAGCATCCACTGCAGCTGTGCCTGTGAGGCGCCGAGGTCGGTGGCGATCTCGGGTGCGGCGACGGTGACGATCGTGACGTCGAGGAGATCCATGAAGGAGGCGAACAGCACGACCACGAGCGCCAGCGCGGCCGCGCGGCCCGAAACGGTCTGTTGGTCGGATGGAACTGAATGGGGTGTTGTTGAAGTCATGGCCTCACGGTCACACCGGTGGCGGTCACGGACTGACCGCTTTGTCTGGCAGTCTTCGACCATGGCCGACACCTCTGCCCGCATCCTGCGTCTGCTGTCTCTGCTCGAGGCCCGCGTGGAGTGGCCCGGCGGCGAGCTCGCCGACCGGCTGGGGGTGTCATCCCGAACGTTGCGACGGGACATCGACACGCTGCGAAAGCTTGGTTACCCCGTCAACGCGCTCAAGGGCCCCGGCGGCGGATACCGCCTCGGTCACGGTGCCAAGTTGCCCCCGCTTGTTCTCGACGACGACCAGGCGATTGCCATCGCTTTGGCGCTGCAGACGGCCCCTGCCACGGTCAGCGGGATTGATGACGCTGTCACCCGGGCGTTGTCGACCATGAGAAAGGTGATGCCGGCCCGTCTGCGTGCAGCGAGTGAAGCCTTTGAGGTCACGAGTCTTCGCAACTACTGGGAGTTCTCCGCCCCGCCACTGGACGTGGAGACTCTGCAGATCGTCGGTTCCGCGATCCGCCGGTCCAGAACTTTGCGGTTCACCTACGCGGATCCGCGGGAACCAGAGGATTCCAGGCGCGACGCCGGGCCCTCGCTCCCGGTGGAGGTCGAACCGCACCACCTGGTGGTGTGGGCCGGGCGCTGGTACTTGATCGCCCGGCAGCACAGGGACAACTCGTGGCACACCTACAGGGTTGACCGCCTCCGGTCGAAGTCGTCGATGGGGAGGCCATTCGCCCGGCATGCCCTGACGCAGGAGGATCTGACGCGGTTGGTGGTGCAGAACCCCGACCGTGGGGACACCGCCGGTCAGTGGCAGTGCGTCGGGTCCGCCACCGTCGACCTCCCGGCAGGTGTTGTGGCTCGGTGGGCGCCCGGAGGTTCCGTG
>NZ_JROX01000009.1:0-31551 GCF_000800955.1 Kocuria sp. ZOR0020 | reverse complement strand
GTTTCAGATCCGGCTGAACCCTGGGCATCGTTGATGCCTGCCTTGGCGGAGGCACGCTGGGCAGTCTGTTCGATCTGCTCGGTGACCTTGCGGTCGCGGGCGGCCACGCTGCCACCGCGCTGGTGGGCCTCAATGGCGTCCACCAGCAGGGACTTGCGCATGCGGCGCGCCCCGGTGATCCCCAGCTGGGCAGCCAGAGCCTGCAACTGTGCAAGCTTCAGACCGGAGAGACCGGTGCCCTTGGTTGATGAAGTGTCCTGGTCCGTCCCGGTGTTCAGGTCGGTGGTTTCGGTCACGAAGGTTTCCTTTTCCCTCGATTGGGGCAATCGGCACTCAGACGCCGGTTGCCTTGACTGTTGGTGCGGGCCGCACACAGCGGGCCGCCCACACCCGATCAGACGGGGTGTGGTCAGCGGCGGTTCGTGGGTCAGCCCAGCAGTGGTACGGGCACACCGCACCGTTGGCTGAAGCTGATGAACGTCACGGTTGACCGTGATACCGGAGACCCACAACAGGGTTCCGATGGTCGTTGAACCGCCTGACCCCTGAACTGTTCACCACTGAGACGATGCAATGCCGCACCGCCCGGTGATTGTTCACGGAGTCGGGATGTACCTGAGTGACCTGGATCAGATCACATGTTGAGGTACTCGACCACCCTAGCACCCTGCTTGGGTACGGTCAGCCGCAGAACACGCCAGGTGACGTGTTCACGGTCAGCTTCCGGATCAGCCACGAACCGCGCGATCTCAGCCTCCGCCTCATCGGCAGCCGCGGTGGACGGCGCCACAGTGAGGACAGTGGGACCCGCCCCGGAGATCAGGGCCGCATGGCCGTGCTCCCGCAGGTGAGCCACCAGGGCAGCGCTGGGAGGCATGGCCGGTGCCCGGAACGGCTGGTGCAGACCGTCATGGGTGGCCGGCAGAAGCAGCTCGGGGCGGCGGGTCAGAGCCTCCACCAGAAGGGCTGCGCGTCCAGCGTTGACGGCTGCCGTGCGGTGATCAACTTCACCGGGCAGCAGGGAGCGCGCAAGTGCTGTGGAGACCTCGTAATTGGGAATGGCCACCACGGGGACGACGTCGTGGTGGACCTCCACCGGTGCGCAACGCCAGGTTCCCGGCTCCCCCCAGGAAATGGTCAGGCCACCGTTGAGCGAGGGCGCCACGTTGTCCGGGTGACCCTCCATGGCAGCGCTGACCTGAAGGAGTTGGTCATCATCCAACTGCGCGGATTCCGGCAGCAAAGCGTTGGCCGCCACCACCCCCGCCACGGCACATGTGGCTGATGACCCCATGCCGCGGCCGTGAGGGATCCGGTTTCTGGTGGTCAGGTGCAGACCCGGTTGATCCTCAAGCCCGGCTGCGGTCCAGGCTGCGCGGATGGCGCGCACCAAGAGGTGGTCCTCCGTGCGGGGCACGGATTCGCTGCCTTCCCCGTTGAGATCGAACTCCAGTCCCGCTTCCCGGATCTCCACCCGCACGGTGTCGTCATGGCTCAGAGCCAGGCCCAAGCTGTCAAAACCAGGTCCCACGTTGCCGCTGGAGGCAGGAACCTCCACCGTGACCGCTCGGTCCGGCGTCAAGACCTCACGCCACTGCATCACATGCCCCGTTCCTGGTTGATCCGTGCAGACACCACAGGAATCACTCCAGTCCCAGAGCCGCCGCCACGGAGACGACGTCAAAGTCCACCCGCCGGGGCTCAGCTGCCGTGGGGTCCTCTGCTTCAGCACCCTTGATGGCCCACTGAGGATCCTTGAGCCCGTGGCCGGTCACCGTGATCACAATGGTGGCCTCGGACGGTGCAGCCCCTGCACGGAATTTCTTCAGCAGACCGGCCACACCTGCAGCCGAACCAGGCTCCACAAACACCCCGTCACGGGAGGACAGGAAACGCTGGGCCTCGATGATCTCCTCATCCGTGACGGATTCGATCAACCCACCGGACTCGTCCCGGGCGGCAATGGCGGTGTCCCAGGAGGCCGGGTTGCCGATCCGGATGGCCGTGGCAATGGTCTCCGGCTGATCGATCGGGTGCCCCGCCACCAGAGGTGCTGCACCTTCGGCCTGGAAACCCCACATGACGGGGGTCTTGGTGGCCACAGCGGGCAGGTCTGTCCCGGCGTCATTGGTGAAGGTGGACGCGTACTCCGTGTAGCCCTTCCAGTAACCGGTGATGTTCCCGGCGTTGCCCACCGGCAGGATGTGGTAATCCGGGGCATCGCCCAAGGCGTCCACCACCTCAAAGGCAGCGGTCTTCTGGCCCTGGATACGGTACGGGTTCACGGAGTTGACCAGGAACACCGGGTAGGAATCGGAGAGCTTGCGGGCCACCTCCAAGCAGTTGTCAAAGTTGCCGTCGATCTGGATGATGTCCGCCCCGTGCGCCACGGCCTGAGCCATTTTGCCCATGGAGATCTTGCCCTCCGGCACCAGGACCGCGCAGCGCATGCCGGCCTGCTTGGCGTAGGCGGCAGCTGAAGCGGAGGTGTTGCCCGTGGAGGCACACACCACGGCCTTGGCACCTTCTTCCTTGGCGCGGGTGATGGCCATGGTCATGCCACGGTCCTTGAAGGAACCCGTGGGGTTCATGCCCTCGAACTTGACCCAGACATGATTGCCCGTCAGTTCGGACAGGGCGTGGGCCTTGATCAGCGGTGTGCCACCCTCCCCCATGGTCACCACGGGGGTGGAATCGGTGACCGGCAGGCGGTCTCGGTACTCGTTGATCACGCCTTGCCACAAGTGCGCCATGGTTCTCTCCTGAGTCTGTTCAACATCGGTGTGGAGCTCCGTTTCCGGGCTCCGTTGCTCTGATGGGGCTGATTCAGTTGTCGTTCTCCACGCGGATCAGCCCGCGCATGTCCAGGACCACGTCCATCTGGCGGATGGCCTCCACAGTCCGGACCAGGTCGGCATTGCGCGCCCGGTGGGTCACAAACCTCAGTTCGGCCTGACCCTGACCCGGATGGGCGGGGTCTTCCGGAAGGTCGCGCTGCTGCATGGTGGAGATGGACACCCCGTGCTCGGCGAACACGGAAGAGATCTCCGCCAGAACACCGGTACGGTCCGGACACAGCAGGGTCAGAGCAAAACTGGTCTTGACCCCGTCCATGCCTGTGGCAGGCAAGCCTGCGTGGAAGGTGGGACCCACGCCGGGACCACCTGCCACGGAGCGGCGTAGTGCTGCCACCAGGTCCCCCATGACGGCGGAAGCTGTGGGCGCGCCACCGGCGCCAGGTCCGTAGAACATCAGTTCACCGGCGTTTTCCGCCTCCACGAACACGGCGTTGAAGGCGCCGTGCACACCGGCCAAGGGATGTTTGCGCGGCAGCATGGTGGGCACCACGCGCAGATTCACCTTTTCCTGCGCCTGATCACCCTCACCCTCGGTGACCCGCTCGGCCACACCCAAGAGCTTGATCACAAAACCGGACCGGCGTGCAGCTTCAACGTCCTCTGCCGTGACCCCGGTGATCCCGCGGCAGTAGACGTCGTCGAACGTGTAGGACGAGTGGAACGCGATCCCACCCAGAATGGCTACCTTGGATGCGGCGTCATGACCTTCGACGTCGGCCGTGGGGTCAGCCTCTGCGTACCCCAACCGCTGTGCTTCAGCCAGGGCGTCATCGAAGCTGGCACCCGTGGTGTCCATCTGGTCCAGGATGTAGTTGGTGGTGCCGTTCATGATGCCCAGCACCCGTTTGACCTTGTCCCCGGACAGCGAGTCCAACATGGGGCGCACAATCGGAATGGCACCTGCCACAGCGGCCTCGTAGGAAATGCTGGTCCCAGCGGCCTCAGCGGCGGCATGCAACTGCTCACCGTGCTGGGCCAGCAGTGCCTTGTTACCGGAGATCACGGGCTTGCCTGCATTCAGTGCACGCAGGATCCGAGTCTTGGCCGGCTCAATGCCACCGGTGAGTTCAACCACCACATCGGCGTCATTGATCAGTGCGTCGGCATCCGTGGTGAACAATTCCAGGGGCAGCGTGACGGTGCGCGGGGAATCGACGTCGCGAACAGCAATGCCGATCAACTTAGGGCGGGCGCCGATCCGCTCCCCCAGCTCAACGGCGTCCGTGAGCAGAATCCGGGCCACCTCCGCGCCCACGTTGCCGGCACCCAACAGGGCCACGCGCACGGTGGGAACGGATGATTCAGAAGCAGAGCTTGCCGGCCTCTGGCTCTGGGAAGAATTGGTCACAGGGTGCTCCAAGACGTAGTGCGTGAAAGGCAATGGGTCAGGGCGGATGTGATCTGCCCGTGGTCAAACGGATGCTCGTGGTCAGGAACCTGGACCATCAGGGGAATCTGCAGGCTCCACGGACATGCGGGCAAAAAGGTCGTCCTCGGTTTCCCCCCGGACAATCACGCGGGACTGTCCTTCCCCGTCCACGGTGCGCACAGCCACCACCGTGGGGCGCGGCAACCAGTTGTAGTTGTTGGACAGCGCCCAGCAGTAAGCGCCCGTTGCCGGCACGGCCAGCAGATCACCTGCGGTCAGGTCGGAGGGCAAGTAGGTGGTGTTGACCACGATGTCCCCGGATTCGCAATGTTTGCCCACCACGCGGGAAAACACCGGGTCCCCGGTACTGAGCCCACCCTTGGCATCAGCCACCACCACGGAATAGTCCGCGCCGTAGAGCACCGGGCGTGGGTTGTCAGACATACCACCGTCCACGGAGACGTAACGGCGGGCCTGGCCCGGTTCCACCGTGACGGCCTTGAGCGTGCCCACCGTGTAGAGGGTGATTCCGGCTGGGCCCACAATGGCTCGCCCGGGTTCAAAGGACAGGTGTGGGACGGGGAAGTCCAGCCGCCGGCACGTACCCTGCACGGCTTGTGCCAGGGCATCGGCAATCTCCTGGGCAGGCCGCGGTGTGTCCGCCTCCGTGTAGGCGATCCCGTAACCGCCGCCCAGGTCCAGTTGGGGCAGCTGAACACCGAACTTCTCCCTGACCTCAGCCATGAACGTCAGGACTCGCTCGGCGGCCTGGGCAAAGCCTTCGGCCGCAAAAATCTGGGATCCGATGTGACAATGGATGCCCTGCAGATCAATGTTGGGGTGAGCCACACAAGCACTCACAGCACGCATGGCCGCCGACGGAAGTTCAGCAGCTGCGGACCCATCTGCAACATCCTGGGTGCTCACACTGGAGTCGTCAGCCAATGCGTCCGCTGCCTGGGCATCCGTGGCACGTGCCGGGGCCAGGGACATTCCGAACTTCTGGTCCTCATGGGCGGTGGCAATGAAGTCATGGGTTTCGGCGTGCACACCGGGGGTCACCCGCAGCATCACCGGAGCCGTCACGCCCAAGGTGCGGGCCAGACGCCCCACCAGTTCGATCTCCGGCAGGGAATCCACCACAATGCGCCCCACACCGGCATCCAGTGCCCGAGTGATTTCAGCAGCCGATTTGTTGTTGCCGTGCAGGGCCATGCGGGCCGGGTCCATGCCACCGCGCAGACCACAGGCCATTTCCCCACCGGATGCGGTGTCCAGATTCAGTCCTTCCTCACGGACCCAGCGCACCACCTCCGGGGTCAGGAAGGACTTACCGGCAAAGTACACGGAAACCTCCGTGCCCACCCGGGAAAAAGCCGACTCGAAAGCCTCCCGGAAGCCGCGGGCGCGATCACGGAAGGTGTCTTCCGAGATCACGTACAGCGGGGTTCCGTAGGTTTCGGCCAGCTTGGCCATGCTGATCCCGCAGACCGTCAGCTGCCCGTTGGTCCCCCGCCCAAAGGCATCCGGCCAGATCTTGCGGTCCAACTCCTGCCAGTCACTCGGCACGCTCAACCATGACGGCGCCAAGGTGCTGGGCCCCGTCTGCCAGGTGTCCTCCTGCTGCGGTTCAACCACAGGAACGGGGCGGAGGCGGAAGCCGGTGGTGACGACGTCGTCGGCGTCGTCGTAGGCGTCGAACTGCTCGAACTTGCTCACGGTCACATCCTTTCGGGTGCGGAAACGCCCAGCAACTCCAGGCCGTTGGCCAGCACCTGACGTGTGGCGTCATTGAGCCACAGGCGCGTGCGGTGGGTGTCAGAGACTTCCTCGTCAGCCAGCGGGGTCACACGGCATGCGGCATACCACCGGTGATAGGCCCCGGCCAGTACCTCCAGGTGGCGGGCCACACGGTGGGGCTCGCGCAGCTGCGCGGCCTCAGCCACCACGGAGGGGTAGGCGCCCAGTGCGGCCAGCAACTCGCCCTCCGTCTCATGCGAGAGCAGAGATGCGTCAAAACCGTCCCGAGTGACACCGGCGGCCTCCGCGTTGCGGTCCACCGCGCAGGTCCGCGCATGGGCGTACTGGACGTAGAACACGGGGTTCTCATTGGAGCGCTTGACCAACAGGTCAAGGTCGATGTCGATGTTGGAGTCCACCGAATACCGAGTCAGAGCGTACCGTGCGGCATCCACGCCCACGGCACCCACCAAGTCCTCCATGGTGACCACGGTTCCAGCCCGCTTGGACATGCGCACCGCCACGCCGTCCTTCACCAGATTCACCATCTGGCCGATCATGACCTCCACCTTGGCGGGGTCATCCCCCAAGCTGGCCGCCACGGCCTTCAGACGGGCCACGTAACCGTGGTGATCCGCACCCAGCATGTAGATGCACAGATCAGCGCCGCGGTCGCGCTTGTTCTTGAAGTAGGCGATGTCTCCGGCAATGTAGGCGGCGTTGCCATCGGACTTGATGACCACGCGGTCCTTGTCATCCCCGTGGTCAGTGGAGCGCAGCCACCAGGCGCCGTCGTTGAAGTACAGGGAGTCCTGGGACTTCAGCTGCTCCAACAGGGTCTCCACGGCGCCGTCCTCGAACAGCGAATTCTCGTGGAACCAGACATCGAACTCCACGCCGAATTCGCGCAGGGACTCCTTGATGTCGCCGAACATGAAGTCCACACCCGCTGCCCTGAAGGCCTCCTGTGGGTCCTCTGCCTGCAGCGCGTCAGGGTTGGCGGCCAGCACCCGGTCAGCGATCTCCGCGATGTACGCACCGCCGTAGCCATCCTCAGGAGTCGGCTCATGGCGAGCCGCGGCCAGCAGAGAGCTTGCAAAACGGTCGATCTGCGCACCGTGATCGTTGAAGTAGTACTCGCGGGTCACATCAGCGCCCTGTGACTGGAACACGCGCGCCAGGGAATCACCGACGGCCGCCCACCGGGTACCGCCCAGATGGATCGGTCCCGTGGGGTTGGCGGAGACGAACTCCAAGTTGATGGTGGTCCCAGCCAGTGAATAACTGCGGCCGTAGTCACGGCCGGCCTCAACAACAGTGCGCGCCAGCTCACCCGCAGCAGCCGTGTCGAGAGTGATGTTCAAGAAACCCGGACCGGCGATGTCAACGGAAGCGACGCCGTCGTGCGCCTGCAACCGCCGCTGCAGCACAGCGGCAACCTCACGCGGCGGCTTGCCGACCTTCTTGGTCAGCTGCATGGCGATGTTGGTGGCCCAATCCCCGTGGTCACGGTTCTTGGGACGCTCAACCTTGACGTCAGGCAGCTCTGTACCTTCCAGGAGGGACAACTCCCCCTGAGTCACGGCCTCACGCAGACATGCGGATACAACGGCAGTCAATTCTTCGGGAGTCACCGGAACAGTCTAGCGGCTGTGCCTGGACCAGCCGGCCCGATCGATCTCGGTGGGAGGTCATGGATGTCATGACCATGCTCGCCGCGGTGGTACAGTCTTGGGGTCCGTCGCGGCGATCCCGGGGCGGAGACGCCCGAGTAGCTCAGTGGATAGAGCGCTTGCCTCCGGAGCAAGAAGTCGTAGGTTCGAATCCTATCTCGGGCACTTCTTTACGTCCTCTGGGTGGTGTACATCACCTGGCCCCGGAAATTCATCGGCACCGTAGGGTGTGGAGTTTCATCAATCGCCTGTCGAATGATGTGGAAATCGCTGGAATCACGGTTGCTCAGACCGGCCAAGGAGCGCGAGTTCGCCCGGACCCAGGAACCCCTGGTCCAGATCAGGGTCTGTGACCACTCCCCGGGGATGCAGAGGGTCGCGCAGGAGGGCCCTGGCCTTGTTCGCACCGCCTACGTGGCACTGGGCCATGGTCTTGATGAAGACGACGATACTGGGGAAGTCCACTTCAGGCCGGACATCGCCGGTTCACGTCGCTGAGCACGTGGTAAAAGGCGTCCTCACCAGAAGGTGATGGCGGAGCCACCCGCCACAGGCGCCCACGGTCACCACCACAGTGGCCCACGATCACAGCTCAGCGGTAGTCCTGCGGGTAGTAGTCGGTGAAAGTTTCATCACCCCAGGCATGGTCCAACGCTCGGTCCTCATAGGAGACCGCTTCTTTGTTGCGCTGACGCATCCAGAACCCGACCACCAGCAGTGCACCACTGACCACCAGGGCGATGGGCCCCAAGATGGCAGTCACCCAACCACGCGTGCTCATGGGGGTGGCATATTCCCCGGCCGTGGCGCGGGCCACATGAATCAGCCCCTCCGGGAAAGCCCAGGAGGCCACGAACAACAGCACGATTCCCACACCGAACATGGCTCCGGCCAGGCGGTGGCGCCGGGCGCGTTTGTGCTCTCGCTCAGGTTCCACGGTGTCCGGGTCCGATAGGTGGCCCGCGGAAACGGAGTGGGAGTCATTCGATGGTGAGGCGGACATGAGGTGGGTGATCATCCAATCTGGGCGCAGCGCGGTGGGAACCCCGATTCTACGGGCCGTGACGCAGCTGCAGGACGGGCAGCCATGCAGGACGCACCAGAGGCTCCACATGACCCGATTCCTCTAGGTGCCCGAATCGCCCCCCACGCATTCCTCAAGAGCTACGCCCAGCCCCGTCCGAGCCCCCTCGCTCTGCAAGCTGCCGAGCTGCTGCGACTGGCCGACGGCCCGGTGCCGGCGGCACGCTCAGCGCTGAACCTCTGGAGTGCTTGAGCCTGGCCATGCGGCGGTTTCGTAGACTGGGCCGGTCATGACCAGTGCCCAGAACACCGCCGATACCACCCCCACCATCACTTATCCCTCCCAGTTGCCGGTCTCTGCCCGCCGGGAGGACATTCAGGCTGCCATTCAGGATCATCAGGTGGTGGTGATCGCCGGGGAAACGGGCTCAGGCAAAACCACGCAGATCCCCAAGATGTGCCTGGAGATGGGCCTGGCGGAGCACGGTTTGATCGGGCACACCCAACCGCGGCGCATCGCTGCCCGTTCCGTGGCCGAGCGCATTGCGGAGGAGTTGGGAGAGAAGATCGGCCAGACGGTGGGCTACCAGGTCCGTTTCACCTCAGAGGTGGGCGCCGATTCCCGGATCAAATTGATGACTGACGGCATCCTGCTGGCTGAGATCCAGCATGACCGCCTGCTCAAGAAGTACTCCACGATCATTGTGGACGAGGCTCACGAACGCTCCCTCAACATCGACTTCCTGCTGGGCTACCTCAGAAACATCCTGCCGCAGCGCCCGGACCTCAAGGTCATCATCACTTCCGCCACCATTGACCCCGAACGCTTCGCAGCACACTTCCACCAGGCGCTGCCAGAAGGTGCGGATCCAGAAGCCACCCCGGAGCCTGCGCCGATCATCGAGGTCTCCGGGCGCACCTACCCGGTGGAGATCCGCTACCGGCCGCTGAGCACCGAAGCGGTCACCTTTGCCGATGACCAGGACTACGACGACGACTCCCCCGCTGCCCACCCGAGCCCCAAGGAGAACACCCAGGAGGAGGACCGGGACCCCATTGACGGTGTTCTGGACGCGGTGGACGAGCTCTCCCGGGAGTCCCCCGGGGACATCCTGGTGTTTTTTGCCGGCGAGCGGGAGATCCGTGATGCCCAGGAGGCGTTGGAGGCGCTGATCACCACGCGCCCCGGGCTGGCAGGCACCCAGATCCGCCCTCTGTTCGGGCGGCTCAGCATGGCCGAACAGCACCGGGTGTTCGCCCCGTCCCGCGGTGGGCAGCGCAGGATCGTGCTGGCCACCAACGTGGCGGAAACCTCCCTGACCGTGCCGGGCATCAAGTACGTGATCGACACCGGGACGGCGCGCATCTCACGTTATTCAACCCGCACCAAGGTGCAGCGGCTGCCGATTGAACGCATCTCCCAGGCCTCCGCCAACCAACGTTCTGGCCGGTGCGGGCGTGTTTCGGACGGAATCTGCATCCGCCTCTACTCCGCAGAGGATTTCCAGGCCCGGCCCGAGTTCACGGATCCGGAGATTCTACGCACCAACCTGGCCTCAGTGATCCTGCAGATGACCGCAGCAGGGGTGGTCCACAGCCCTGAGGAGATCAGCCAGTTCCCCTTTGTGGAACCACCGGAAGCCCGTGCCGTCAAGGACGGTGTGGCACTGCTGCGCGAACTTGGTGCCCTGAAGACCGGGCCGGACACGCGCACCGGAGCCCAGCGCCACCGCAACGGCAAGAAACGGGGTCGGGGACGGGCGTCGTCGTCACCGTTGACACCCACGGGACGCTCTCTTGCAGCGCTGCCCGTGGATCCGCGCCTGGGGCGGATGATCGTGGAGGGCCAACGACGGGGCTGTGCACGGGAGGTCATGGTGCTGGCTGCCGCCCTGACCGTGCAGGACCCCCGCGAGCGCCCGTTGGAAAAGCGGCAGGTGGCTGACGAGTTCCACGCACGGTTCAAGGACAAGACCTCCGATTTCCTGGGCTACCTGCTGCTGTGGCAGTACCTCCAGCAGCAGCAGAGCCAGCTCTCTGGCTCGGCATTTCGCAGGATGTGCAGGCGGGAGTACCTGAATTACCTACGGATCCGGGAATGGCAGGACCTCTACGCGCAGTTGCGCCAGATGGGTCAGTCAGTGGACATCACGGTGGGCAGGTCCCGGGCGATTGATCCGGCCTCGGCCTCGGATGACGTTCACAAGGCCCTTTTGACGGGGTTGCTGAGCAACATTGGCGTGCACCAGGAGAAAACCCGCGACTACCAGGGCGCCCGCGGAACCCGGTTTGCCATCTTCCCCGGATCCGATCTGTTCAAGAATCGCCCTGACTTTGTGGTCTCGGCAGAACTGGTGGAAACCTCCCGCCTGTGGGCGCGCACCAATGCGGCCGTGGACCCCACCTGGGTGGAGGAAGTGGCCGGAGACCTCCTCAAGCGCACGTACGCCGAACCCCATTGGTCCCGCTCCCGGGGTGCCGTGATGGCCAAGGAGCGGGTGACGCTTTACGGTGTGCCCTTGGTGGTGGACCGTCCGGTGGGTTACTGGCGGGTGGATCCTGCCGGTGCCCGCGAGTTGTTCATCCGGCATGCCCTGGTGGAGGGTGACTGGCAGACCCGCCACCGGTTTGTGGCCCGCAACCGCGCCAAGATCGCGCAGGTCGAGGAACTGGAGAACCGGTTGCGGCGCAAGGACCTGCGCGCCGATGACCAAGCCCTGTTCGAGTTCTTTGACGCCAGGATCCCTGCTGAGGTGGTCTCCCAACGTCACTTCGACTCCTGGTGGAAGAAGGCCCGGCAACGTGACGAACACCTGTTGGACTTTGACCCGGAGCATCTCCTGGACTCGGACACCCAGGACTGGGACGACGACGCCTTCCCCCGCCAGTGGGTCCAGAGCACCGACGGCGGCGAGCTGACGTTGGATCTGGAGTACACCTTTGCCCCGGGCAGCCAACCCGGTGGTCATCAGGGTGCCGGTGCCCGTGGGGGTGGCACGCGTGGTGTTTCTGGCCGTGCCCATCCCGCGGACGGGGTGACGGTGCGAGTACCCGTGCTGTTCCTGCACCAGCTCTCCCCCGAGCCCTTCCAGTGGCAGATCCCCGGCCTGCGCACGGAACTGGTCACGGCACTGATCAAATCCCTGCCCAAGGCCGTACGCAAGAACGTGGTGCCGGCACCGGATGTTGCCCGCCAAGCGGTGGCCATTCTTGACCAACAGGCCGATCCCTCCCGGGACAGCCTGGAGACAGCCGTGGAACGTGCGCTGCGGCAATTGCGTTCCGTGATCATCGAACCGGGCTCCTGGGACTGGACCAAGGTGCCCGAGCATCTGCGGATGCACTTCCAGGTCCGCGATTCCCGCAACCGAGTCCTGGCCGAAGGTGAGGATCTTGAGGTCCTGCAGGTCCAGCTGCGTGATCACGTACGGCAAGCGCTGGCCGAGTCCTTGGGGACCACAGCAGATGCTCTGGGCGCCACTGGTTCGGCTGTGAGTGCCGCATCCGTCCCCGGTGCTTCATCACGCCAGGGCGACCGGAAGGGTGCCGCAGGCAACACAGACGCCAATGCCACCCGTGCCCATGCCACCAGCGGCAAACCTGGCCCGCAGTCCAGAGCGGCGCCTGGTCAGGGCACCGGTGCGGGGGGATCCGGCACCACTTCTGTGCTGGAACGTGACGGACTGACTGATTGGCCGGAGGCCGATCTGCCACGCAAGGTGGAGACGGTGGTGGCCGGCCAGCGGATCACGGGTTGGCCTGCACTCGACGCCGGATCGGTTGCCTCCAGGACCGGAAAAGCTGCGGGTGGTCCTTCAACGGCCGCCTCCACGGCCAGCGTTCGCGTGTTCTCCAATGCCGAGGACCAGCGCGCGGGCCAACGGCGAGGAACCATCGCACTGTTGCAGACTCGGCTGCCGTCAACACATCGCTACATTTCCGATCACCTGGAGAACCGGGAAAAGATCGTGTTCACGCAGAACCCACACGGTTCTGTGGACTCCTTGATCCAGGACTGTACGTTGGCCGCCGTGGACAAGTTGGTGCCCACGGAGCCACCGTGGACCCGCCAGGACTACAACCAGGTCTTTGACTCCGTCAGGGCGGACCTGATCGACACCGTTTTTGGGGTGACCTCCCTGGTGGCCCAGGTGCTCACAGATGCCAACACGGTGCGCAAACTGGTCAAGAAGCCTGGCTCCATGGCAGCGGTCAATGCCTTTGCCGATGTTCGGGATCAGCTGGACAGACTGGTCAGCCCCAACTTTGTCACCCGCACCGGGTGGGAGAACTTGCAGCACCTCCCCCGCTACGTCAAGGCCATGCAGGTCAGGGTGGACAAGCTGGTGGGCACGGCCGCCATCCAGCGCGACACCACCCACATGCTGGAGATTCAAGCGCTGGAGGATGAGCTGGATGCGGCGGTCAATGCGGTTCCCGTGGGCCTGCCCGTCCCTGCGGCTCTGAATCGGATCGAGTGGGAGATCCAGGAGTTGCGGGTCTCCTTCTTCGCCCAGGAGCTGGGAACTTCCCACACCGTGTCAGCCAAACGCATCCGCAAGGCCCTGCGAGAGGCCCGGGGATGAGAAGGGGCGGCGCCAGATCGTGTTGGCGCCGCCCATTCCTCCACCCCCTACTGCGGCAATCCCGTGCCACGGCAAGAGAGCGATTTCAGCTCTCCGGCACGAACTCCCCGTGACCTGCTGCCACCAACTGTTCACGGATGTTGGCCGCTGAACGGTCCATGAGATCCGGATCCGGGTTCTGGTCCACCTTGTCGAAATCGAACTCCTCGATGGAATTGGTGGGCCACACGTGGATGTGGCAGTGCGGGACCTCAAAGCCCTGAATCATCTGCCCCACGCGCTTGGGCTGCCACACGGTGTTCTGCGCCTGTCCGATGATCTGGGAGACCTTCATCAGATGGGCTGCCAGATCCGGGTCCACATCCAGCCAGTAGTCCACTTCCACCCGCGGAACCACCAACGCGTGGCCCTGGGACAGGGGTGCAATGGAGAGGAACACCACGCAGTGTTCGTCCTTCCACAGGAACCGGGCCGGGATCTGGCCGTCAATGATCTTGGTGAAAATCGTGTCCATGGGTGCTCCTTCTCGAATCTGCGCCGCGATCTCAGCGCCACCCTCGTGGGCGGTGTGGGCCCGCAATTCTGGGCGGCTGTGAACTCACACCTGGACGGTGGTGCCGGGCTCCAGGTGGATGTAGTCCGTGCCGTACTTCCCGGCAAAGTTCTTCACCTGCTTCTCCACAATCCCGAATCCGTTCTGGGACAGCAGGGCATCGTGAATCTGGTACGCGGTGGGTGCTCCCACGGCGATCAAGAAGTCGATCACCTCGGACATCTTGGACCAGGGTGCATGCAGCGGAACCAGAACCGTGGTGGGTGAAATCCCGTGGGGCACCACAAAGGAGTCACCGGGGTGGAACAGTTTGCCCTCCAGCAGGTATCCCACGTTCTCCACGGTACGGATCAAGGGATGAATCAGGGCGTGCTGACCGCCAAAGGTCTGCACCGGGACACCGTCCAGGTCCAGCTGGGAGTCGGGTTCGACGTCGTGAATTCGCTGCTGACCTTTCGAGTCCTGGGCGGCCTCCCCCAGGGTTTCACGCAGGTCCCGGGCCACAATGGCAGGGGCCCACACCTGGGTGTCCGGCTGGGAACGCAGCTGCTGCGGAACCCGCTCCGGGTCCAGGTGATCGGGGTGGGTGTGGGTGATCAGGACATGATCCGCACCCTGCATGGCGGTCTCCACCTCAGAGAAGTTTCCGGGGTCAATCACAATCACGACGTCCTGGGATTCAACCCGTACACATGAGTGGGTGAACTTGGTCAGCTGCACGTGCTCCTCCTGCCGGTTGCGAACCTCAGGCCGGGCACCGGGAACGGAAGCGCCCCGGCCGACCTGCAACACTGCCCACCCTACCGAGACTGCACCCGCCGGGCCGCTGATTGCCGATACTCTGGGGACGTCCCAGCAATTTGGGGAAGTTCCAGCACTCTGGGGAGATCTCAGCACCCTGGCAAGCCCCAGCAGGCTGGGAGGTCTCAGCCCGGCACCTCACCGGGTGTGCTCAAGCCCGCCACAGTTTCAGGAGTGACGTCCGTGAGTTCCGCAGGATCCCCCGCAGATCCGGCCCCCGCCCCGGGGCCCAGGGCTGAGGTCCGCAACACCAAACAGCGGCGTGCCGTGCGAGCAGCCCTGCGCTCGCAGTCCGACTTTGTGACCACCCAGGAACTGCACGCTCGCCTCCAAGATGACGGCCAAAAGGTTTCCCTGGCCACCACCTACCGGGTCCTTCAGTCCATGGCTGAGATCGGTGAGGTGGACACCCTGCGCAACGACGACGGCGAGGCCATCTACCGTCAATGCGAAGCCGAGCACCATCACCACCATCTGGTCTGCCGCCGCTGCGGCGCCACAGTCGAGTTGGAGGCCCCCACGGTGGAGGCCTGGGCGGAACAGACCGCCAGCGCGTACGGCTACTCGGATCTGGACCACACCATTGAAATCGCTGGGTTGTGCCCACGATGCCGCCAGGAGAACACAGCATGACCACGCGCGGCAGCGTGGTCCTGGTGGGCCACCTCAGCGCACCGGGCGGGCGGATCAAGCGGGCCGCAACAGCTGCATCGGCTGTGTTCCAGGCCAACGGGCACACCACCGTGCTGCTCTCCACGGACTCACCGGATCATGACCCCTCCGACCCCGCAGGCTGGGGCGAATCCCTACGCCGCCATCTGACCTCCACGTCGGCAGCTCCCCCGGTCGCCGTGGTGGCCGTGGGTGGGGACGGTACCGCCCACGTTGTGCTCAACGTGCTGCTCCAACACCGCCAAAATCAGGCGCAGGGGCAAGACCCGGCGCAGGACACAGCTTTCGGGTTGATCGCCAGCGGTTCGGGCAATGACCTGGCCCGGCATTGGGCCAGCCCGCGGGATGATCCGGAACGCAGTGCCGGGCGGATTCTCCGGTGCCTGGACACCGGTCCCACCGTGATGGACGTGGGTCAGGTGGATTTTGAGGACGGTTCCACCGCCTGGTTCGCCACCGCCCTGTGTGCTGGAATCGACGCCGCCGTGAACCAGCGTGCCAACCGGTACCGGTGGCCGCGTGGCTCGGCCAAATACGTAGTTGCATTGGGTGTGGAACTGCTGCGGCACCGCGCTCAGACCTACCACCTGGAGATCACAGAACCCGGTTCGCGGCTCTCGACTCGGCGTGAGCTGCAGGCGCTGATGGTCAACGTGGCCAACTCGTCCTCCATCGGTGGCGGGCTGGGCATTGTCCCGTGGGCCGATGCCACAGATGCCGCCATGGAGCTGTTTGTGGTGGCTCCGCTGACCCGCTTGCGGTTCCTGCGCCTGTTCCCCTCCATCTACACCGGCGCTCACGTCCGGTTGGAGGCCGTGCAGATCCAGCCGGTCACCAGGGTCCGGATCAGGGGTAGCCACGTGGTCTTTGCCGATGGCGAACCGCTGGGTCAGTTGCCGGCCACGGTCACCGTGCGTCCAGGGGCACTGCCCGTGGTGCTGTGATCGCCTGACCCACTCTCAGAGACCACTGCCCTTCCCCGCGAGCGACGACGACGCCGGGCCACCCAGGACACCACCCAGATCAGAAAAGAAATGGTGGTCACGTAGGGGCTGATGGGAAGTGCACCACCCAAGGCCAACAGGATTCCGCCCACCATGGCGGTTTCTGCGAACACCACGGAGAGCACCACAATCTTCACCGGTGATGCGCTGAAGTTCATGGCCGCTGCGGCCGGTGAAATCAGCAGTGCCAGGACCAGCAGAGCGCCGATGATCTGAACGGACAGCGCCACCGCCACACCCAACAGCAGCATGAACACAATGGAGAGGGTGCGCACCGGGAGTCCCCGGGCCTGTGCCACAAAGGGGTCCGTGCTGGCAAAACTCAGCGGCCGCCAGATGATCAACAGCCCGGCCATCACCACCGCGGAAAGCACAGCCATGGACACCAACTGGACGTCATTGACGGAGACGATCTGACCGGTCAACAGGGCAAAGCGGTTGGAGCTGCGCCCCTGGTAGAGCGCCAAGGCCAGGATGCCGACACCCAGGCCGAAGGGCATGAGCACCCCCACCACGGAGTTGGACTCCCGTGACTGGGCGCCCACGATTCCGATGATCACGGCGGCAATGATGGAGCCCATGAGGGAACCTGTGACCAGGTCAGATCCGATCAGCAGGGCAATGGCACCGCCTGCAAAGGAGAGCTCTGCAATGCCGTGCACGGAGAAGGCCATGTCCCGCATCATCACGAACGTGCCGATCAATCCACCCACCAGACCGATCAGAGCACCGGCCCAGATCGAGTTCTGCAGCAGGACCAGCAGATCTCCATAGCGCTCGAACACGAAGACTTCGTCGATGACCGTCTCCCAGCTCATCGGGTCACCTCCTCCGGAGTTGTGGGTGGGTGACAGTGGTCCACGATTTCCGCGCCCACCACCAGCACCCGGCCTGCCACATTCATGACTTCCACGCGCGCCCCGTAGAGCTCGGAGAGCACATCCGAGCGCAACACCTCGGCGGGTGTACCCACCCGGAAGGAGCCGTTGGCCAGGTAGAGCACGCGGTCGACGTCGTCGATGATCGGGTTGACGTCATGGGTCACAAAGAGCACAGCGGCCCCTGTGCGATCCCGTTGTTCGGCCACCAACTGTGCCAGTTGTGACTGGCGGTGCAGGTCCAGGGACAGAAGGGCCTCGTCGAAGAGCAGCAGACTGGGGTCCGTGGCCAGTGCCTGTGCCACACGCAGCCGTTGCTGCTCGCCCCCGGAGAGCTGCCCGATGGGTGCATCCGCGTATTCCAGGGCACCCACCCGTTCCAACAGCGTGTTCACCCGCTCCCTGTGCGCTTTGCGCCCCAGGATGCGTGGGCCCCACCGGTGACCGTCGATTCCCAGTCCCACCAGGTCTCGGCCACGCAATGGCGTGCGGTCATCAAAGGCCCGCTGCTGGGGTACGTACCCGATTTCAGCAGAACCGCGGCGCACGGCTTGGCCTGCCACATGGACCGTTCCGGAGCTCAGAGGCTGTAGACCCAACAGCACTCGCAGCAAGGAGGTCTTGCCGGTGCCGTTGCCGCCGAGCACAGCCACGTACTCCCCGGGTTC
Source organism: Kocuria sp. ZOR0020 (assembly GCF_000800955.1). Lineage (NCBI taxonomy): Bacteria > Bacillati > Actinomycetota > Actinomycetes > Micrococcales > Micrococcaceae > Kocuria > Kocuria sp. ZOR0020. The sequence goes on along the minus strand of NZ_JROX01000009.1, from coordinate 13,726 downwards.
AATCTCCAGGTTCAGCCCGGACCACAACGTGCGGTGGCCAAAAGCAAGCTCGGCATCGCGGAAGGACGCAGCCGGTACAGCACTCAATGATCGTGGCTTTCCGTGGTGCGTTCCAGACCGTCAACCGCCTGCAGGTCCTGGATGTTCTGATCCATCCACTGCAGGTAGTTCATCTCCTCCGGCAACGTTTCAGAGACCGCCAACACGGGTAGATCAGCAGCTTCGGCCACCGTTCGCAGGTCCTGGCTCTGCCCGGTCGAGGTCTGCTCGTTGTAGACCAACAACGCTGCATCATCTTCCAGCGTGGATCTGACCTGGTCATAGACCAGCGGTGCGGCGTCGGTTCCGTCTTCCACCGCCACGGTGAATGCCGTGGGGGTCACGTTGTGCAACCCGGCAGCTTCCAGCAGGTGGTCAGCCACGGGCTCCGTGGCCACGTAGTCCCCGTCCAGGTGCAACTGCTCTGCCCGGTCCTGAATGTCCTGGGTCTCACGAGCGAACTGTGCGGCGTTCTGCGAGTACGTGGAGGCATTCGCTTCATCCAAAGAGCCCAGCTCCTGGGCCACGGCCTCGCCCACTGCTCCCATGCTGGCCGGATTGTACCAGATGTGCTCGTTGAAGGATCCGTGATCGTGGCCGTCGTGATCGCCGGCCTCAGCCGATGAATCCTGGGTGGCTGAATCTTGCGAGCCGTGATCGTGGCCGGCATCCGCAGCACCTTCCAGCCCGTAGACCTCCACGGCGTTGACCACGGGCACGCCGGCATCCTGTGCCAGTTCCTCCATGAAGACGTCATAGCCGCCGCCGTTGAGCACCACCAGGTCCGCGTCCTGAACCATCAGGCGGTCCGTGGGTGTGGCCTCATAGGAATGCGGGTCCTGAGCCGCGGAATCAATCAAAGCCTCAACGGAAACATCCCCGGCACCGCCGGAATCCCCGGTCACCTGCTGGACAACATCTGCATACACGGAGGTGGTGGTGACCACGGTGAGGTGGCCGTCATCAGCACCGGAGTCATTCGACCCTCCGGTGCATCCGGCCAAGACCATGGCAGCCACACCGGCCACAGCCATGGTGGCCACCCCGGAAGCACCGGAGCCGGCAGCCCCGGCAGCAGGGCGGAAGCGCGCAAAACGTGGGTTCACGTCAAGAATCCGATCTAAGCGGCCAGCGCCGCAGAAGCATCAAGAACCACAACTGTTCTTGATAATGATTTTCATGTGCGTTAGGAGCTTAGCAGAGCTCCCGTGCAAATCATCAGGCCCAACTCTCTCCGCGAGCGCGACCTTCCTCATATCCTGAGGTGTTCTGCACACCCACCACGGCACGGTCCGCGAACTGGCGGGTGTTGGTGGCACCGGCATAGGTCATGGAGCTGCGAACACCTGCGGTGATGTGGTCAATCAGGTCCTCCACACCAGGCCGCCTGGGGTCCAGGTACATCTTGGAGCTGGAGATCCCCTCTTCAAAGATCGCCTTGCGGGCCCGCTCAAAGGCTTCCTGCCCCTGCGTGCGGTTGAGCACCGCACGGGTGGAGGCCATGCCAAAGCTCTCCTTGTAGTAACGGCCATTGGCGTCCTGGTTCAGTTCCCCCGGACCTTCCCAGGTGCCGGCGAACCAGGATCCGATCATCACCTGGCTGGCACCGGCCGCCAGTGCCAGAGCGACGTCACGGGGGTACTTCACACCGCCATCGGCCCACACGTGCGCCCCGAGTTCGGCAGCTGCTGCCGCGCATTCGAGCACGGCGGAGAACTGCGGGCGGCCCACTGCGGTCATCATGCGGGTGGTGCACATGGCCCCGGGACCAACACCCACCTTGATCACATCGGCCCCTGCATCCACCAGGTCCCGCACACCGTCGGCCGTGACCACGTTGCCTGCCACGATCAGATGGTTGGGTGCCACCTTGCGGACCGTGGAGAGCGCCTCAAACATTTTGCGCTGGTGCCCGTGCGCGGTGTCCACCACCAAGACGTCCACCCCGGCATCAATCAGCTGCTGGGTCTTGCCTGCCACGTCTCCGTTGATTCCGACGGCGGCCCCCACCTTCAGCGCACCATTGGCGTCCACGTTGGGTACGTAAATGGTGGAGCGCACAGCACCCTGGCGGCTGATCACACCCACCACACGTTCACCGTCCACCACGGGAGCCACGTGCACGCGTGCCCGTTCCATGCGAGCACTGACGTGAGCCATGGATTCCCGCAGCGCCGCCGGCCCGGATGCGGCACCGGCGGCGTCATTGCCGTCTGCGCTCGCACCGTGAAAGTTTCGGCCATCTGATTCCTGGCCGTGGAGTTGCAGACCGTTGAGCTCCTCAACAGTGAACACCGGGACCTCAGGGCGCATGACCACGTACAGCTGTGTGAAGCGGTCCACCTCACGGCAGTCGATTTCCAGCACCAGCCCCAGGAACCGACCGTCGTCGCCTGTGACAACCACCGAGGCGTGGGAGTGACGGCGCATCTTGGCCAGGGCGTCATGAACGGTGTCCGTGGGCTTCATGGTGCGCACCGACTCGAACTGTGGCGAGCGGCTCTTGACCCATGCGGTTTCCCGGGCCACCACATCCGCCGGAATGTCCTGCGGGAGCACCCCCAAACCACCGCGCCGGGCCATGGCCTCCACCATGCGCTTGCCCGTGACCGCCGTCATGTTGGCCGCCACCAGCGGAGTGGTGGAACCGGTGGGGTCGCTGGTGCTCAGATCGACGTCGAACCGGCTGGTGATCCTGGAGGAGGATGGCACCAGGAAGACGTCGTTGTAGGTCAGATCAGTCACGGGGGTGTTCAGAAAACGCACACGCCCCACTCTAAATGCTCGGCATCTGCTCGCGGACACCTGGCCCTGACGCCCTCGTCGTCAATCCGTAGGCGGTCGAGATCAACGGAGCCCGCTGGTGGCAGACAAGCATGAAGTGTGAGGGCCGCACCTGTTGGCCGTCTGTTGCCTGGAACACTAGACTGACGCGAAGTGCGACCATGCGCTGACCGCCGGCAGCCGGTATCTGCTGCGAACCCTTGGAGCCAGGCCGTGACCACCTCGGCCGAGCGCACCTGACTACTCCGTCTCAGTTCATGGGGCGGGAGAAGCCGAAGGTCAAGGGGCTCGCCGTGAGACCGCAGGCCGAGAAGTCGGTGGGCCGCGCAGCTGCTTGAGGGCAACCAATGACGGTTGCCGGATCTAGACGAGAGAATGAGGCGTAGGCACGTGCCGAGCACACCACGAGACCTGATCCCCGACGAATTCGCGGGCAACGAATGGCTCGTCGAGGACCTCTACAAGAGGTACCGAGCTGACAAGAACACGGTGGACAAGGACTGGTGGCCCATTTTCGAGGCCATGGACGATGCCTCAGAGGGTGGCGGTGATTCGGCGGGCGGCAAGAGCCCCGACTCCGCAGCGGATTCCGGCAAGGACTCCGCCAAGGCGGACACCTCCACGCGCAACGCCGCTCACTCGGACGGCGGGGCCTCCAAGGACGACCGTTCCATTGCGGAACCCGGCTCCCCGTCCCAGACCACTCGCCGCACGGACGAGGCCTCCACGGCCAAGCCGGGCCCGCCCAAGGAAGCCCAGCAGGCCGCGGCCAAGACGCAGCCCAAGCCTGCGGCTCAGAAGAAGGCAGCAGAGCCCAAGGCACCTGAGACCGATTCCACCAAGGGTGAGGACAAGGCTGAGGAAGCCCAGGACCAGATCGTGAAGCTGCGTGGTCCGGCCAAGGCAGTGGCTGCCAACATGGATGCCTCCCTGACCGTGCCCACCGCCACCACCGTGCGTGCGGTTCCCGCCAAGCTGCTGATCGACAACCGCATTGTGATCAACTCCCACCTGGCCCGTAACCGTGGTGGCAAGGTCTCCTTCACACACTTGATCGGCTACGCCGTGGTCAAGGCGCTGAAGAACTTCCCCTCCATGAACGTCGCCTATGACGTCCAGGACGGCAAGCCCGTGGTCATTCACCCGGCCCACGTGAACTTTGGTCTGGCCATTGACTTGCCCAACAAGGATGGTTCCCGCAACCTGGTGGTGCCCAACATCAAGGGTTCCGAGGAACTGAACTTCCGGCAGTTCTGGGATGCCTACGAGGACATGGTGCGCCGCGCCCGCAAGGGTGAGCTGACCATGGAGGACTACGCCGGCACCACGGTCTCCCTGACCAACCCGGGCGGTATCGGCACCGTTCACTCCGTGCCGCGCCTGTCCAAAGGCCAGGCCGCCATCATTGGTGTGGGCGCGCTGGATTACCCCGCCGAGTACCGCGGTTCCTCACCGCGCACGCTCTCCCAGAACGCCATCTCCAAGATCATCACCCTGACCTCCACCTACGATCACCGCGTGATCCAGGGTGCCGGTTCCGGTGAGTTCCTCAAGCTGGTGGACTCCTACCTGTTGGGTGATGACTTCTGGGATGAGATCTTCCAGGGCCTGAAGGTCCCCTACGAGCCCGTTCGTTGGGCCATGGACAACCAGGTCAACCCGGAGACCGAGGTCAACAAGGTTGCCCGGATCCAGCAGTTGATCCACGCCTACCGCGTGCGCGGCCACATGATGGCTGACACGAACCCGGTGGGTTACACCATGCGCACCCACCCGGACCTGGACATCCGCACCTACGGGCTGTCCCTGTGGGATCTGGACCGCGAATGGCCCACCGGTGGCTTCGGTGGCTCCCCCCGCCTGACCCTGCGCACCATCCTGGGGCTGCTGCGTGATGCCTACTGCCGCACCGTGGGTGTGGAATACATGCACCTGGAGACCCCCGCCGAGCGCGAATGGTTCCAGAACGAACTCGAGAAGGGCTACACCAAGCCCTCCCGGGACGAACAGTTCCGCATCCTCAGCCGACTCAACGCGGCAGAGGCCTTTGAAACCTTCCTGCAGACCAAGTACGTGGGTCAGAAGCGCTTCTCCCTTGAGGGTGGCGAATCCCTGATCCCGCTGCTGGATGCCGTGATCTCGGACGCCGCCGATGACAGCCTGGCAGGTGTGGTCATCGGCATGGCTCACCGTGGTCGCCTCAACGTGCTGACCAACATTGCCGGGAAGTCCTACGCGCAGGTCTTCCGTGAGTTCGAAGGCAGCCAGGACGCCCGTGGCACCGAGGGCTCCGGCGACGTCAAGTACCACCTGGGCACGGAAGGCACCTTCACCTCGGATGCCGGCAACCAGACTCAGGTCTACCTGGGCGCCAACCCGTCCCACCTGGAGGCCGTTGACCCGGTCATCGAGGGTGTGGCCCGGGCCAAGACCGATGTGCTGGGCGCCGGACCGGAAGGCGATGGCTCCTACCCCGTGCTGCCCATTCAGGTCCACGGCGATGCCGCCATGGCCGGTCAGGGCATCGTGTTCGAGGTCATGCAGATGTCTCAGCTGCCGGCCTACAAGACCGGTGGCACCGTGCACGTGGTGGTCAACAACCAGATCGGTTTCACCACCGCACCCGAGGCCGGACGCACCTCCACCTACGCAACAGATGTTGCCCGCACCATCCAGGCCCCGATCTTCCACGTCAATTCCGATGACCCGGAGGCCGTGACCCACGTGGGCCAGCTGGCCTTCGCCTACCGTCAGCGGTTCAACAAGGACGTGGTGATCGACCTGGTGTGCTACCGGCGTCGTGGTCACAACGAGGGGGATGACCCGTCGATGACCCAGCCGTTGATGTACCACACGATCGAGCAGAAGCGCTCCACCCGTAAGGTCTACACCGCCAACCTGGTGGGCCGTGGTGACATCAGCCAGGAAGAGGCGGACCGCGCCCTGAAGGACTACCAGGAGCGTCTGGAGCGGGTGTTCACGGAAACGCACGAGGCCCAGACCTCTGACGTTCCGTTGGTCACCGGCGACGCCGCTGCGATCTCCAACATCGAACGTCCTTCTGCCCAGCAGACCGACTCCGGTGTTTCCGTGCCGCGTTCCACGGGCATCTCCCCGGAGAACGCTCGCCGCATCGGCGAAGCCCACATGGACGTCCCGGAGGGCTTCACGGTCCACCGCAAGCTCACCAAGCTGTTGGAACGCCGCGCCAAGATGACCGTTGACGGAGGCGTGGACTGGGGCATGGGCGAGATCATGGCCTTTGCCTCCCTGATGATGGAGGGCATCCCGGTCCGCATGACCGGCCAGGACGTCCGCCGCGGCACGTTCACCCAGCGCCACGCCGTGTTCTTTGACTACGTCAACGGGGACGAGTGGACACCGCTGAACCACCTGATGGATGACCAGGCTCCGTTGGCCATCTACAACTCCCTGCTCTCCGAATACGGTGTACTGGGCTTTGAGTACGGCTACTCCGTGGAGCGCCCGGACGCGTTGACCGTGTGGGAGGCGCAGTTCGGTGACTTCATCAACGGCGCCCAGACCATTGTGGACGAGTTCGTCTCCTCCGCCGAGCAGAAGTGGGGCCAGCGTTCCTCCTTGGTCATGTTGTTGCCCCACGGCTTTGAGGGCCAGGGCCCGGATCACTCCTCCGCACGCATTGAGCGTTTCCTGACGCTGTGCGCAGAGAAGAACATGATCGTGGCTCAGCCCTCCACACCGGCCAATCACTTCCACCTGCTGCGCCGTCAGGCCTACTCCCGTCCGCGCAAGCCGCTGATCGTGGCTTCGCCCAAGCAGTTGTTGCGCCTGAAGGCAGCCAGCTCCCCGATCGAGGAGTTCACCTCCGGTGCATTCCGTCCGGTGATCGAGGACCAGGGTGGATTGGACCCCAAGGGCGTGACCGACGTCGTTCTGGTTTCGGGTCGCCCGTACTACGACCTTGTGGCCGAGCGCACCAAGCGTGAGGACAAGACCACGGCCATCATCCGGGTCGAGCAGCTCTACCCGCTGCCCCTGGAGGAGATCAAGGCAGAGCTTGCCCGCTACCCGGAGGCCAACGTGCACTGGGCACAGGATGAACCCGCCAACCAAGGCCCCTGGCCGTTCATGGCGGTCAACCTGGCGCCCGAGGTGGACCGCCGCATCCGGTTGATCTCCCGGCCGGCTTCCGCCTCGCCGGCCAACGGATCGGCCAAGCGCCACGCGTTGGAGAACGAAACCCTCCTGGAGGAACTGTTCGAGAACCGATGAGCCGATGAGCTCCCCACGGCGCCGCGCACAAACCCGTGCGCGGCGCCGTGTACCGTTGAGGTGAACCAACTGGCCGCGTGCTCCCCCAGCCCCGTCCTGCGGGGCCGCCCACGCGCTACTCAGCGGGTGCCACCACCGCACCCGCACCACCGTTCAGAACATGTCAAAGAAGGAAAGCTGTGGATCAACGCAGGATCAGAATTGTTGCCGTTGGTGACGAACTGCTGGCCGGAACGGGCGACCCCCGCGCCCTCGGCTGGTACGGGCGCGTACTGGCCCGCACCCCGCACGACGTCGTTCCCATCTCCTCCTACGTGTTGGCAGCCCCCGGTGAAGGCAGCGAAACCCTCAACGAACGTTGGTTCGGCGAGGCCGCACGGCGGTTTGCCAACGGTGCGGACAACCGCGTGGTCATTGCCCCCTCCACCGCAGACGTGGATCTGGGGATCACCACGGCGCGGTCCCGGTTGAACATGGCCAACATTGTGGACACGGCTTCACAGAACAACATCAAGGTGTTGGTGGTGGGCCCGCCCCCCACGTTGGATGCGGACCGCAACCGCAAGATCGCCGATCTCTCCGCGGCCTACGCTGACGTGGTCACCCGGCGTAACCACATCTACGTGGACACATTCAACCCCCTGCAGCATCACGAGCAGTGGCGCAAAGATCTCTCCGCCAACGACGGTCAGCCGGGTCAGGCAGGCTATGGCCTGATTGCCTGGTTGGTGCTGCACCGTGGCTGGTACTTGTGGCTGGACCTGCCCGAGCCCCAGTGATGATGGCTCTGCCCGAGCAGCAGTGATGACAGGTCTGCCCGTAGCCCCCCGAGCGAGCACGCTCACCACCAGGCACGGCACGGTTCACGCAGCAAGTGTGCGAGAATGGTAGGCAGTGCCTTGACCCGGGGTGAACCCGAGTCAAGAAACGTCATCCACGATCTGAAGTCATACAGGAGGTTCGCATGAGCAAGCGCGGACGTAAGCGTAAGGATCGCCGTAAGAACAAGGCGAACCACGGCAAGCGCCCCAACGCATGAGTTCTCACGCCACGGCGTGGTTGCTCACTCGTTGAGGAACTTAGAAAGTACGGGCCGCATTCCTTGCTTCAAGGAATGCGGCCCGTACTCTTGTCTTCGGACTTCTTGTGTTCCCAGATCCGGCCAGCGCCAGCGGCTCAGCGCTTGGTGGCGGACTCCCCACACTGCTCGTGGATGCGGCCCATGATGTTGGCGCGCAAGGTCTCCGGAGCGGTTTCACTGCAGGAGCGTTTGACCACGGTGCGAATCACCTGCTCCAGTTCACTTTCGTGGGTGCAGTCCTCGCAGGTTTCCAGATGCGCTGCGATCTTCTTGAGATCCTCCACCGTCAGGGCACCATCCAGGTATTCGTAAATGCGCTCCACCTGCTCCCCGCTGCAACCACAGGGTGCCTCTGACGCGTCTGTGCTCTGCGGTGCGTCCTGAGGCTGCTGTGCATTCGGCGTCTGGCTCGGTGACGTGGAATCGGTACGAGTGGCGTGATCAGTCATGCCGGATCCTCACCCTTCCTGGTGTGTTGAGTGTGTGGCGCGTGACGAACGGTTGGGGGTCTCCCCCGCGGCGGCTGCGGTGGCAGCGGCCTTGGCGTCCGTGGTGGCGCTCTGTGTGGTGGATGTTTTGCGGCGTCCGGTACCCGTGGTGTCGATCCCACGGTCGGTGGCGTAGTCGGCAAGTTTTTCGCGCAGCAGTTTGCGGCCGCGGTGCAGCCGGGACATGACCGTGCCGATGGGGGTGGCCATGATCTCCGCGATCTCCTTGTAGGCGAAGCCTTCGACGTCGGAGAGGTAGATGGCCAGCCGGAACTCCTCCGGCAAGTCCTGGAGTGCCCGCTTGACGTCAGAGTCCGGCAGGTGGTCCAGTGCCTCCACCTCGGCGGAGCGCAATCCGGTGGAGGAATGCTGCTCCGCACGGTGCAGCTGCCAGTCCTCCACCGTGTCCGTGTTGGACTGCTGTGGTTCACGCTGACGCTTGCGGTACAGGTTGATGTATGTGTTGGTCAGGATGCGGTACAGCCAGGCTTTGAGGTTGGTCCCCGGCCGGTACTGGTGATAGGAGGAGAACGCCTTGGTGTAAGCCTCCTGCACCAAGTCCTCGGCGTCAGCCGGGTTGCGTGCCATCCGCAGCGCTGCGGCGTAGAGCTGATCGATGTAGACCATGGCTTCACGCTCAAAGCGCACCGCCCGTTGCGCAGGGGTCTCATTGGCCACGTCCACGAACTCCTCGCCGGAGTCCTCCGCGGCATCCTCGTCCATTTCTGTGTCCAGGACGTGGTCGTCCTGATCCGCCGGATCATGTGTACCGAGCGCTGTTTCCTGATGGTCGGTCGGGCGCCCAAAAGGTTGCGGAGTGGAGGGCTGGCGTGTGGCGTCGTCGTCGTTCATCGAGGTCAATTCTAGGGCCACAGGCCCGGATGGTACGGGCAGTTCCGAGGGCGGAACACGGTCCAGAACCTGCATGTCACCTCCTGAAAGTGGGGCGGTCCAGGGCCCGGGGTGCCGGGCGGTTGTCTACGGGGCTGCAACAGGCCAGGTACCGGGATTGTTCCGGTGCCGCGGCAACTTCTGGGCAGACAGAGCTTCACCGGAGACCGCACTGGGCAGGATGCGGCCACAAGAATCAGTGCCCTGAGCACCAACTGTGGGCGCAGGCACCGCAAGCCGCCCTCACCTGGTTAGGATGGAACAGGCCCGTAACCCGGGGCACATCCGCACCGTGAACGTGCGTATGAGTCCCGAGTGGCCCACTCAAACGTCTAGGAGGACCCACATGAGCATCGTTCGCCGCATTGCCCGTCCGCTGCTGGCCACCGGCTACATCGTCAACGGCATCGACAGCTTCCGTAATTCATCCACTGCCGCTGAGCACCTGGACCCCGCACTGAAGACCGTGCGCCGTGCGGTTCCGCAGGCTGCACCGGCTCTGCAGAACTCCGCCGTGGTGGCACAGGGTCTCGCTGCTGCGCAGGTTGGCGCTGCTGCCCTGTTTGCACTGGGCAAGGCACCGCGTCTGGCCTCCACCGTGCTGATCTCCACCACCGCCGTCAACGCCTACCTGGACTTCCGGGCAGCTGACAACGGCACCAAGGAGGAGCGCGCAGCCCGCCGTAACTCCGGTTTGAAGAACGTCTCCCTGGTGGGTGCCACCATGCTGGCCGCCGTGGACACCGATGGCAGCCCGTCCCTGATGTGGCGTGCCGAGCACTTTGTCAGCGACGTCCAGAGGCAGGCACAGGATCTCAGCAAGGACGCCTCCAAGCGCTGGGACAAGGCACAGAAGGCTGCTGCCAAGAAGGCCAAGAAGACCAAGAAGTCCGTTTCTTCCTGATTCGCACGGGGTGCAGCCGCCGCCAGGTTGTCTCCTCAGATCCTTTGGAGTGTTCGTGACCCACCCGGATTCCGGGGGCACTCAGGCAACGGAGCCGACCACGGGGAATTCCCTGTGGTCGGCTCCGTTCGTCGGTGCCAGCCCCGTTGTATCTTCCCTGACCGTGCCCGGTTCCAAGTCGCTGACCAACCGGTGGCTGGTCCTGGCGGCCTTGGCCGATGGCCCATGCCGCTTGCGTGCGCCGCTGCATTCACGTGACAGTCGGCTCATGATCCAGGCTCTGCAGGAACTTGGTGCCCACGTTCAGGAGGTGGACGTCGATTCTCCCTTAGGCCCTGATCTGGTGATCACTCCCATACCCCGGCCATTCGATGCCGGATCCGGCTCCGGAGATCGGAGCGTGGATTGTGGGCTGGCCGGAACCGTCATGCGCTTTGTTCCGCCGCTGGCGGCACTCCTTGCCGGCAGCACGCAGTTCGACGGCGACCCCCACGCCCGCAAACGCCCCATGGGCCCGGTGGTGGAGGCCCTGCAGGCTCTCGGGGTCACTGTTGAACTGAACGGTGACAACCGCGATGCAGCGCTTCCGTTCACTGTTCACGGCCCGTCTGCCGGTGAATCCCTGGTGGGCGGCGAGTTGCGCATTGACGCCTCCGCCTCCTCCCAGTTCGTCTCCGCCATGCTGTTGGTGGGATCCCAGTTCCGCAACGGGTTGACACTGGTCCACCACTCCCCTGACGGTGGTGGTGTGCCGTCCATGCCGCACGTGGACATGACCGTGGAGACGCTGCGTCACGTGGGCGTGGTGGTGGATGACTCCCAGCCGGCCCGGTGGGTGGTTTCCCCTGGTCCCGTTGCGGCTTTTGACATTCGTGTGGAACAGGACCTGTCCAATGCGGGCCCGTTCTTGGCAGCGGCCGTGGTCACGGGCGGTCAGGTCTCAGTCCCCCACTGGCCCCTGGAAACCACCCAGGGTGGTGCCCACTGGCGGGAGATCCTGCCGCAGTTCGGGGCCCAGGTTGAGCTGGTGGACGGAGTGTTCACCGTGACGGGACCGCGCCACGTACGCGGCGTTGACCTAGATTTGTCCTTGGCCGGTGAGCTGGCGCCCACGGTGGCTGCCATCTGTACTGTGGCCACCACGCCGTCCCGCTTGCGGGGAATTGCCCATCTGCGCGGACATGAAACTGACCGGCTGGCCGCCCTGACCACGGAGATCAACCGGTTGGGTGGCCGGGCCACGGAAACCGAGGACGGGCTGGTCATTGAGCCTGCCTCCCTGCACGCCGCCACGTTCTTCTCCTACGACGATCACCGCATGGCCACTGCCGGTGCCGTGATCGGACTGGTGGTGGACGGCATCCAGGTGGAGAACGTGGAAACCACCGCCAAGACCCTGCCGCAGTTCCCCACCATGTGGCAAGACCTGGTCAGCAGCTCATCCACCCGCACCACCGGTGAGACTGCATGAGTCGACGCACCTCCGTGGACTACGACTGGGATGAATCCGACGTCCGAGTCCGCGCCAACAAGAAGGGCTCCCGCCCGCGCACCCGGCAACGCCCGGATTACGACGACGCCGTCACTGGCCGCGTGGTCACCGTGGACCGCGGACGCTACACCGCCGTGGTGGCTGAGGACACCCAGGACGAACGTCTGGTCACAGCGGTGCGGGCCAAGTCCTTGCGCCGTACACCGATTGTTGCCGGTGACATGGTGGGGTTGGTGGGTGACACCTCTGGTGCCCCGGACACCTTGGCTCGTTTGGTGATGCTGCAGGAACGTTCCACGTTGCTGCGCCGCAGCGCCGATGACACCGATCCCGTGGAACGGGTGGTGGTGGCCAATGCCGACCAACTGGTGATTGTGGTGGCTGCTGCAGACCCCACGCCACGCACCGGGTTCATCGACCGCTCCTTGGCTGCCGCCTACGACGCCGGCATTGAACCCCTGTTGTGCATCACCAAAACTGACCTGTCTGATCCCACGTGGTTGATCGAGCACTACCGGGAGTTGGATCTGACGGTTCTGACCTCGGCAGGGCAAGCCGTCTCGGCAGGGCAAGTCCAAGCGGCAGGTGGAGTTCATACGGCACAGGATTCACCGACTCCTGAATCAGCGCAAACAGATGATTCCCTGCCCTTGGAACCGGGCATGGTGGAGACACTGCGCGAACACCTGGACGGCAAGGTCTCCACCATGCTGGGCCATTCCGGCGTCGGGAAATCCACCCTGGTCAACGCTTTGACCGGAGCTGACCGCGCCACCGGTGGGGTGAACGCGGTGACGGGCCGGGGACGGCACACCTCCTCCTCTGCCCTGGCGCTGCGGGTGCCGGACACCGGGCCGGGAACGTGGATCATCGACACCCCCGGCGTGCGGTCTTTCGGTCTGGCCCATGTGGACCCGGACCGGATTGTGGAGTCCTTTGATGATCTCGGCGAGGCGATTGCGCAGTGCCCCAAGGGTTGCACGCATGGGGCAGATGCCCCCGGCTGTGCGCTGGATGCATGGGTTGAACAGGGCAAGGCCGGAGCTGCTGGGGCCGCCCGGTTGGAGTCGCTGCGGCGCCTGTTGGGCTCCGGCCGTGACGATGAGCTGTCCGAAAAACTCCTGGGCTCCTGAGCAAATCGACTAGTCTGAAGGCCATGCGATCTCCCAGCACCTACACCGATGACATGCGCCTGGCCCACGTGCTGGCGGATGCCGTTGACGCCCTGACCATGCGCCGTTTCAAGGCCCAGGACCTGCAGGTGGAGACCAAGCCGGACCTGACCCCCGTGACCGATGCCGATCGGGAGGCCGAGCAGATCATCCGCGCCCAGTTGGGGCGGGCGCGCAACAGGGACAGTGTGCTGGGTGAGGAGTTCGGCACCACGGGCGCAGGTGCCCGCCAATGGGTGATTGACCCGATCGACGGCACCAAGAACTTTGTCCGCGGTGTGCCCGTGTGGGCCACGCTGATTGCGCTGATCGACAACGGCCAGCCCGTGGTGGGTCTGGTCTCTGCCCCTGCGTTGTCCCGCCGTTGGTGGGCTGCCAGCGGATCCGGTGCCTGGACCGGGCGGTCCCTGGCCAAGGCGGAGCAAATCTCCGTCTCTCAGGTGGACCGTCTGGAGGACGCTTCCCTGTCCTATTCCTCCTTGTCCGGATGGAAGGAACTGGGGCGGCGCAACGAGTTCCTGGAACTCACGGACCAGGTCTGGCGCACCCGCGCCTACGGCGACTTCTGGTCCTACTGCCTTCTGGCCGAAGGCTCAGTGGACATTGCCGCCGAGCCGGAAC
>NZ_JROX01000001.1:0-13911 GCF_000800955.1 Kocuria sp. ZOR0020 | reverse complement strand
CGTGACAGACGCGACGACCGACGCGACATTGACGCTCGCGACGCTGCGCGCTGGGCAGCGCCTCCGCGGCCTGGTGCCGGGGCAGACGGTCACCCTAATCGCCATCGACCCTATCGACGCTGAGCTGTTCGAGGTCTTCTACCGTGACGACTCCGGTCGCAGCGGCGCTCAGGCGATCACCGATGCCGACGCGGCACGGTTCGAGGTCGCGGGTGACTTCGACTCCGCTCCCGCCTACGATGCCGATCCGGACGAGTTCCGGCTCGCGGCCGAGGCGCTGCGGATCAAGTACGCGGCACTCTACGACCCGATGGTCGCGGTCAACAGCTCGGACATTGACCCGCTGCCGCACCAGATTCGCGCCGTCTATGAGGAACTGCTGCCGCGGATCCCGCTGCGGTTCCTGCTGGCCGATGACCCCGGCGCGGGTAAGACGATCATGGCCGGGCTGTACCTGAAGGAGCTGATCCTTCGCTCGGACTGCGAGCGAGCGATCATCGTCGCGCCGGGCGGGCTGGTGGAGCAGTGGCGGGAGGAACTCAGCCAGAAGTTCGACCTGCGGTTCGAGGTCTTCAGCCGCCAGATGGTCGATGACGCCCAGGGCCGCAACGTCTTCGCTGAGCATCCGTTCTCGATCGCCCGCATGGACCAGCTCTCCCGCAGCGAAGACCTGACCGAGCAGCTCGGCGAGGTCACCTGGGATGTCGCGGTCGTTGACGAGGCCCACCGCATGTCGGCCCACTACTCGTCCTGGGCGGGCGAGGTCGATGAGACCAAGCGGTTCAAGCTCGGACGTCTGTTGTCGGAGACCGCGCACAACTTCCTGCTGATGACTGCGACCCCGCATGCAGGCAAGGAGGAGGACTTCCAGCTGTTCATGTCGCTGCTGGATCGCGACCGCTTCGAGGGTCAGTACCGGCAGGGCGTGCACCGCACCGACACCGACGGACTGATGCGCCGCATGGTGAAGGAAGACCTGCTCACCTTCGAGGGCAAGCCGCTGTTCCCCGAACGCAGGGCCTACACCGTCGAGTACGAGCTGAGCCCGGCAGAGCGCGATCTCTACGAACTGGTCACCGAGTATGTCCGCACCGAGATGGGACGGGCCGAGCGGATCGCCCAGGCCGGGGACAAGAAGCGCGGCAACAACGTCGGGTTCGCGCTCACCGTGCTGCAACGCCGCCTCGCCTCCAGCCCCGAAGCGATCCTGCGGTCCCTGGAACGACGCCAGCAGCGCCTCGACACAAAACTGCGCGACATGCAGCGCATCACCGACGATGCCCGCTTCAGCACTCCTATCTCCTCGCACATCGACGAATGGACGACAGGCAAGACCACGCTCGACTTCGGAAGTGACGCACTGCCCGCGTTCTCGGTCGATGACTTCGAGGACTTTGACGAGGAGACGACCGACGAGGAGCGAGCCCAGTTCGAGGAGCAGGCAGACCAGGTTGTCGATCTTGCCACGGCCGCGCAGACGATCCCCGAGCTGCGGGCTGAGATCGCGATTCTCGAAGACCTCATCAAGGTCGCCCGGCGCGTCCGGCTGCAAGACGATGACAAGAAGTGGGTCCAGCTGCGCACCATCCTCGACGAGCAGCTCCTGACCCACGACGGCTCCGGCGATGCTCGCAAGATCATCATCTTCACCGAGCACCGCGACACCCTCGACTACCTGCAAGCCAAGATCACCGCCCAGTTCGGCCGCGCCGATTCGGTCATCACCATCCACGGCGGCACCCGCCGCGAAGATCGCAAGCTCGCCCGTGAACGCTTCACCCACAACCCCGACACCGTGGTCCTGCTCGCCACGGACGCCGCTGGCGAAGGCCTGAACCTTCAACGTGCGCAACTGATGGTGAACTACGACCTGCCCTGGAACCCGAACCGCATCGAGCAGCGCTTCGGCCGCGTCCACCGCATCGGCCAGCGCGAGGTCTGCCACCTGTGGAACATGGTCGCCAGAGACACCCGCGAGGGCGACGTGTTCACCCGGCTGCTGGCGAAGATCGACCAGATGTCGATCGCCTACAACGGCAACCTCTTCAACGTACTCGGCGACGCCGACGCCTTCCAAGAGCGCTCGCTGCGTGACCTGCTGATCGAGGCGATCCGCTACGGCGACCAGCCCCAGGTCAAGGCCAAGCTCGACCGCATCATCGACGCCGGTGTCTCTCACGGCCTCGACGAGATGCTCGCGGAACGCGCCCTCCACCCCGAGATGTTCTCCGCACTCAACCTCGACGAAGTTCGGGCACGTATGGAGAAGGCCCGTGAACGCCGACTCCAGCCCGGTTACATCGCCGCCTTCTTCCTCCCCGCGCTCACACGGCTCGGCGGGCGTATCCGTAAGCGGGAGAAGGGGCGCTACGAGATCACCCGCGTTCCGGCCCGCGTGATCGACGCTGCGCGTCGCCTCAACCGATGGGCGCCCGTCGCCGAGCAGTACGAGCGCATCACCTTCGAACTCTCACGGATGCACCCCGACGGTCTCGCCGATGCCTCCCTGATTGCACCAGGCCATCCGTTGCTGCATGTCGTGATCGAGGCGACCATTGACGACCTCGGCCCCACTCTCAAGCAAGGCACGGTGCTGGTCGATCGGCGCACCAAGCAGACCGATGCGCCGATGCTGATGTTCAGCGTCGAGCAGCGCATCGAGAATACGGCTGCCGATGCCGACACGGTCTCTCATCACTTCGACTACCCGCTCCTCGAACAAGACGGCACCGTCACCGTGTCCGCAGCACCCCCATACCTCGACTACGACCGCCCCGACTCGACCGAGACCGAAGCCATCGCTGACATCACGGGCAGCGACTGGGCGCGACAGAACCACGAGAAGCTCGTGCGCGCCTGGGCCTACCGTGAAGGGCTCCAGCCCCGCATGGACGAGATCAAGACCCGACTCGACATCGAGACCGCGCGCACCCGAATGCAGGTGAAGGATCGCCTGCTGGCCGAGATCAACCACTGGGATCGCGAACACAACCGCCTCGAAGCCCTCGAACGAGCAGGCACCGTCGGTCGGCTCCGCGCCGAGACCGCACTCGTTCGCGCTCGGCAGCTCGATGAGCGCCTGAGCCACCGCCTCGAACAGCTCGACGAGGCCACCAACCTTGTCGCCGTGCCCGCCGTCATCCGCGGCGCTGCGCTGATCCTCCCCAGTGCGCTTCTTGTGACCGATGCTGAGCCTGAAGCGCAGACCTTTGCCCGCCAGACCGCGGAAGTCGAGCGTCGCGCCGTCGACGCCGTGCTCGCCGCCGAGCGAGCACTCGGACGCGAACCCGTCGAGATGCCACGCAACAACCCCGGCTACGACATCCAGTCCACCGACCGGAACGGCTTCGTCCACTACATCGAGGTCAAGGGCCGCATCGAAGGTTCCGACACCTTCACCATCACAACCAACGAGATCACCTTCGCCCAGACCCAAGGCGACCGGCACCGGCTCGCCCTGGTCGAGGTCTCGACCAGCGGCGCCGACAACGACCGGTTGCGCTACGTGAGCGACGCCTTCACCCACCTTGAGCCATCCGCGACCACCCGCTCCTACAACGAGGTCTGGCGCAACTACTGGGAACGCGGAGGACCACCGCGATGACCCACACCACTGACAGCAACCAGCCCGACGCCAGCGAGAGAAGCACAGTGACCAACGCACCCAAGAAGAAGCTCATCGAAGTCTCGCTACCGCTGGAAGCAATCAACGCCGAGGCATCGCGTGAGAAGTCGATCCGGCACGGGCACCCCTCGACACTGCACCTGTACTGGGCACGTCGGCCGCTCGCAGCAGCGCGCGCAGTTCTCTTCGCTCAACTCGTCGATGACCCGTCATCACGCCCTGACGAGTTCCCGACTGTCGAGGCTCAGGATGCAGAGCGCGCACGACTCCATGCGTTGCTGGAGAAGCTCGTTGTCTGGGAGAACAGCAACGACGAGACCCTCCTACGGCAGGCGCGCGAGGAGATTCGCAAGAGCAACAACGGTGACTTGCCCGCTGTGCTTGATCCCTTCGCCGGTGGTGGAGCAATCCCGCTTGAAGCGCAGCGTCTCGGCCTTGAGGCGCATGCCAGCGATCTCAACCCGCTGGCTGTACTAATCAACAAGGCGTTGATTGAGATTCCTCCACAGTTCGCGGGTATGCAACCAGTCTTCCCTGGCGCAGTTGGAACTCAAACCGGGTGGAACCGCGCTGAGGGTCTTGCAGAGGATGTTCGCCGCTACGGCGAATGGATGCGTGACGAGGCCGTGAAGCAGATTGGTCATCACTACCCGAAGATCACCGCTCCTGGTGGCACAGAGCACACTGTGATCGCCTGGATATGGGCACGGACCGTCAAGAGTCCCAATCCGGCTAACCCCATCGAGGTCCCACTGGCACGGTCGTGGTGGCTCAGCAAGAAGAAGGGTAAAGAGGCTTGGATCGATGCCAAGGTTACCGACGGACGCGTGCGCTATGAAGTCCGGCACGATGCCTACGGACCGACGGGCGATGATGACGGGACTGTCGTTCGTGGCACGGGTCGCGCCGTTGGCGATGGGACAGTCATCCCCAACGCGTACATTCGAGATGAGGCTCAGGCTCAGAGAGTTGGGGCACATCTCGTCGCAGTAGTTGCGGAGAACAAGGGCGGACGCATCTACCTGTCCGCCAGCGAAGAGCATGCTGGAGCCGCGCGGGTCGACCGGCCGGATGATGTTCCGTCTCAGGAGGTGCCGACGCGCAACCATGATGTTGATCGCCTTCCGATGTATGGAATGCCGACATGGGCAGACGCCTTTACCAATCGCCAACTGTCTATGTTGACGACTCTCAGTGACCTTGTGGGCGACGCCCGCGACCGAGTCCTCGCCGACGCACGCGGCGCAGGTATGCCGCAGGGTGACCGTCTTGAGGATGGCGGCCGCGGCGCCGAAGCATACGCCGATGCCGTTGCTACTTATCTCGGTTTGGCTGTCAGCAGGATGACCGACTACAACTCATCACTGACAGGCTGGAACACCGCACGTGAAGGAACGCGTGGTGTCTTCGCGCGGCAGGCGATCCCAATGGTGTGGGACTACGTCGAGGTGAACCCGTTCTCGGGGTCGTCTGGCAACTTCGTCGGACAAATCGACTGGATCGTTCGAGCTATCGATCATCTTCCGGCTACGCCTACTGGGTTCGTCACGCAGTCCGATGCGGCCTCTCGCAGCTATCACGGGCTTGCGATCTCAACTGACCCGCCGTACTACGACAACATCGGGTACTCAGACCTCTCCGACTATTTCTACGTGTGGCTTCGGCGCTCTTTGCGCCAGACTCATTCAAAGACCGTCGGGACCCTCCTCACTCCGAAGGCCGAGGAACTTGTCGCAAACCCCAAGCGCCACAACGGGAAGAAGGGGGCAGAGAAGTTCTTCGTCGCCGGATTCAATTCGGTATTCGCGCACATCCGCGAAGGGGCTAACCTCGATGTTCCACTTACGGTCTACTACGCGTATAAGCAGCAGGACACGCGCGATGCAGGCACATCATCAACTGGGTGGCACACCCTGCTGAACGGCCTGATAGATGCCGGGTGGGAGATCACCGCGACTTGGCCCATGCGCAGTGAGCGCGGAGGCCGAATGATTAGCGTCGGAACGAATGCCCTTGCGTCCTCAATCGTGCTCGCCTGTCGCCCACGCCCCGAGGATGCCCCAGCAACGACCCGCCGCGCATTTGTCGCCGCACTCAAGTCCGAACTGCCTGAGGCACTGCGTACGTTGATCCAAGGCTCGATCGCAGCGGTTGACCTGGACCAAGCCGCAATTGGCCCCGGTATTGCCGTGTTCTCACGCTACGCACGGGTGCGCGAGTCAGACGGCTCTGACATGAGTGTCAGAGATGCGCTCGAACTCATCAACACGACTCTAGATGAGGTAGTAGATGAGTTGTCTGGTGCCGACGCGGACACCAGGTTCGCAGCAAAATGGTATCGACAGTTTGGCTGGGGTACCGAGGTCTCCGGCACAGCCATCTCGATGGCGCAGTCGGCCGGCACCACGCTCGGGGCGTTGGAGCGAGGAGGGATTTTCGAAGCGAAAGGTGGGAAAGCGCGGCTGTTATCTCCGTCGGCCCTCAACCAGTCTTGGGACATTGAGTCCGATGAACATGTCAGTGTTTGGGAAGCCACGGTTCGTCTCGCCGCAATGATGGCAAAGGATGGCGTCGACAAGGTTGCCGAGCTTCTACCAGTCGTGCAGACCCGAGTCAGCGCTGATGCGGTGAAGAAGATGGCTCTCTGGCTGTTCAGGGAGGCTGAGAAGAAAAAAGATACGAAGGATGCGATCCTGTTCAACGGTCTGGTGAGTGCCTGGGGCGACGTGAACGAGCAAGCTCGCAAGTACGCCTCGACGCCACGCTCGTCACAGCAGGTGTTCGACTTCGACGAGGACGAGGATTAGGTCATGGCTGGCAGTCGAGATCAAGCCCGGAGCGGTGGCGCAGCAGCGCGTCGCTCTGGCGCGGACCTGACGCCGTTCCGGGCCATCGCGGAGTCGGTCAGCGCCGAGGGCGGCGAACTCGTAGAGCAGGTGTCGGCTCTGATCGACCAGGCGCAGGCGTTCGCGGCCGCGCAGGTGAACGCCACCTTGACGTTGCGGAACTGGTACATCGGTCGATTGATCGACGTGGCCGTGCTGCGCGAAGGACGCGCCGGGCACGACCAGGAGCTTGTTGCATCACTGGCGCAACAAGTTAGTTGGACCCACTTCCGCGAGCTGCTTCCGCTCGCAACCGACGACGCACGAGCCTTCTACGTGAAGGAGATCATCGACCGCCATCTCAGCGTCCGTGACCTGCGCTATGCCATCTCGCGCAAGGCGTTCGAGCGCCGTGAGATCGCGGACTCGCAGATTCCCGAGGGCTCGGCAGTTCCGCTGGATGCTTTCCGCGACCCGGTGCTGCTGGACATGCTCGGGCTGGCCGACACCTTCTTGGAGCGTGACCTCGAAGCGGCTCTGCGCCACGACATGGAGGCGTTCCTGTTGGAGGTCGGTCGTGGGTGGGCGTTCGTCGAGCGTCAGAAGCGCATGACCTTCGATGGTGACGACTGCTACCTCGATCTGCTGTTTTACTCCCGTCCACTGCGTCGGCTGATCGCGGTGGAGTTGAAGGTCGGCAAGTTCAAGCCGAGCTACCAGGGCCAGATGAACTTCTACCTGAAGTGGCTGGACAGGCACGAGCGCCAGCCCGACGAGAACCCGCCCATCGGCCTCATCCTGTGTACCGAGGCGAGCCGTGACCAGATCGAGCTGCTCGAACTGCACAAGGACGGGATCGTGGTCGCCGAATACTGGACGACCTTGCCTCCGAAGGCGGAGCTCCAGGCCCGTATTCAGGCGGTCTACCGGGAGGCACAGGAGCGGATCGCGCGGAGGCAGCTCACCGCAGCGGCGGAAGAAGACATTGATGAGTAGGGATTGGCCGGCGCTGGATGCAGCCTCGTCGGCAGTAAGTAGTGGGTTCTAGGAGACAACGATGGCAATGAACAACCGAGATCGAGTGGGCAAGGCTTTCGACCTGCTCTCCGAGGGGCTCCTGGACGAGGTCGATGAGGTCATGACGCGGGCCTACAAGACTGCTGACTGGCCGGCCGCGTGGGCGAAGGAGGATGCCCAGCGCCGGGGCGGGCCGCTGCGCACGCTGACCAAGCACGATGTGCAGGTGCAGCTCCGCGCGATCACCGAGCAGGGCTATCACTTCAGGGACGTGCTCTCCCGCGCCCAGCAAGGCTTCGCCTCCGAGCTGCGCGAGACCCGGAACCTGTGGGCGCACAACGAGCCCTTCAGCTCCGATGACGCATCGCGTGCGCTCGACACGATTGTGCGTCTGCTGCAAGCGGTCGGTGCGGTCGATTCTGCAGAGGACGTACGGAAGCTGCGCGTCGATCTACAGCGCACGGTGTTCGAGGATCAGACCCGCAAGCAGGTGAAGGGTACGAAGGTGTCGCTCGAACCTGGTTCCGGGCTGCGTCCGTGGCGTGAGGTGATCCGTCCCCATGATGACGTGGCGCGGGGCGCGTTCACCGCGTCGGAGTTCGCGGCCGACCTTCACCTTGTCCACACGGGTCAGGCGACGAGCCCCGAGTACGGCGATCCGGTCGAGTTCTTCACTCGCACCTACCTCACCGAGGGCTTGCGCGACCTGCTGTCGCGGGCGTTGCGCCGCCTGAACGGCGAGGCAGGCGCGCGTCCGGTGGTGAACCTTCAGACCAACTTCGGTGGCGGCAAGACGCACTCGATGCTGGCCCTGTACCACTTGTTCAGCGGCACTCCGGTCAAGGACTTTCCGCAGGAGCTTCAGGAACTCATCGCCGCGAACGGCAACCCCGATCTCGGCGCGCTCGATGTTCGTCGGGTCGCGCTCGTCGGCACCTACCTGAAGGCTGGGTCGCCGATCATCAAGGACGACGGTACCGAGGTTCGCACGCTCTGGGGCGAGTTGGCCTGGCAGCTCGGCGGTCGTGAAGCCTACGACCTGATCGCCGAGGACGATCGCGCTGGCACCAACCCCGGTGAGGCGCTGCGCACTCTGATCGTGCGCTACTCGCCGTCGCTGATCCTGATCGACGAGTGGGTGGCGTACGCGCGCCAGCTCGTCACGGACAAGGAACTCCCGTCCGGTTCATTCGAGACGCAGTTCACTTTCGCGCAGTCGCTGACGGAGATCGTGCGTTCCGTGCCGGGAGTGATGCTCGTGGTCTCGATCCCGGCATCCGACACCGGCACCGACGGACGCGGCAGCGACATTGAGATCGGTGGCGCGAACGGCCAGCTCGCGCTCGAACGCCTCCAGAACGTGATTCGCCGCGTCGCGGACCAGTGGCGTCCGTCGAGCAAGGACGAGTCGTTCGAGATCGTCCGCCGCCGACTGTTCCAGGCACCGAACGCCGAAGGCCTCACGACCATCTCGGCTGTGGCGCGCAGCTTCACGAACCTGTACCGCAACAACACAGCGCTGTTCCCACGCGATGCGGCATCGCCGAACGACGACTACGAGACGCGCATCCGCGCGTCCTACCCGCTGCACCCCGAACTGCTGGACCGGTTGTATGAGGACTGGTCGACGCTGGAGCGGTTCCAGCGCACCCGCGGCGTGCTGAAGCTCGTCTCCTCGATCGTCCACGAGCTGTGGGCATCCAACGACGCATCGCCGCTGATCCTGCCCGGCAACGTGCCGATGGATGCGACGACCGTGAACACGGACCTGACGCAGTACCTCGAAGACCAGTGGAAGCCGATCATCGACTCCGACATCGATGGCCCAGGCTCGACCGCGCAGCAGATCGACCTCGACCGCCCCAATCTCGGCCAGCGGTTCGTCACCCAGCGCATCGCCCGCACGATCTTCATGGGCGCAGCCCCCAGGATCAAGAGCACCCGCAAGGGACTCGACAAGCAGTACCTCTGGCTCGGCACCGCGGTCCCCGGCGACGCCCTCGGGAACTTCGGCAGCGCCGTTGAGTTGCTGGCGCAGCGCTCGACCTACTTCTACGAGGAGCAAGGCCACTACTGGTTCGACACCCAGCCGTCCGTCACGAAGACCGCGAACGACTACGCCGAGCGTCTCCGCGAGGATGTCGAGACGGTCTGGAACGAGATCACCCGCCGCCTCCAAAGAGAAGAGCGCGTACGCGGCGAGTTCGACCGGGTCCACATCGCGCCATCGTCGTCCGCCGACATCCCCGACGTCGAAGACACGCGCCTGGTGATCGCCCACCCCCGGCACGCCCGTCGCAAGCAGGACGGCGCCGACTCGGCCGCGCATGCGTGGGTCCGCGACGCTATCGAACGCAAGGGCGCCAGCCAGCGCATCCACCGCAACACGCTAATCTTCCTGCTTGCCGACAAGAGCGAGTTGGAGAGCCTCGAAGCCGCCACCCGCAGCTACCTCGGCTGGAAGCGAGTCCAGGCCACCAGCGACAGTCTCAACCTGTCCGCGCAGCAGCGCAAGCAGACCGACGACTGGGTCTCACGGCTCGATCAGACCGTCTCCGACCGCATCCGCGACACCTTCGGCTGGGCGGTTTACCCCGAGCAGTTCGACCCGACCAAGCCGTTCGAACTCGTCGCTGACAGGGTGCCGGACTCCGGCGGGCGCTCGCTGGCCGAGCGGGTCAGCGCCAAGCTGGGGCGCGAGGATCAACTCGTCACCGACTTCGGCGCGCCGATTCTCGGCGCGACCCTGCACAACGAACTCGGCGCACTCTGGCGCGACGTCTGCGAAATCACCGTCGGTGAGCTGTGGGGCTACTTCACCCGCTACATCTACTTGCCCCGACTCGTCCGACGCGAAGTGCTCGACAACGCCATCGAACAGTCACTTTCGGCAGTGCTCGTCGACAACGAACGGTTCGCCATCGCATCTGGCAAGGACGCCGAGACCGGCCGCTACCACAGCCTGCACGTGGGGCCAAACCCGAACACCCGGATTCAGGTGACTGACAGCACACTGCTCATCGAGTCCGACCGCGCCCAGAAGCAGGCCGATGAAGACCGGCTCGCTGCCCTGCGGGAGGCGTCGATGAGCGTCGCCTCGACCGACGGTGACTCTGCTGCCGTTGGGCCGGTTGACTTCGTGTGGACGGGCAGCTCGTCCGCCGAAGGCGATGAGTCGTCTGAGGCCGAGTCTGCGCTGGAGGCAGTCCTTGCCCGGTTCTTCGGATCGGTGAAGATCGACTCCGACCGTTACGCCCGCGACATCGGCAACGTGACCCGCGAGGTCATCGATCGCCTCGCCGGGGCGGGCGCGCGGCTTGAGATCACCATCGACATCCAGGCCACTAAGCCGGAAGGTTTCGACGAATCCGAAGTCCGCACCATCGGCGAGAACGCCCGCGTCCTCAAGTTCGACCCCAGCTCCGGCTTCGAGAAGAGCTGAGGGTAGCGGTGGCGCGATTCGGAAACGATCAGACGAACATCGGTCGCCTCGATGTCCGCACGGTGGACGAAGGTGGTCGAGTTGAGGCCTTCTTCGTTCCGACCGAGCTACCACATGAAGAGTCGTCGGCACACCGGCGCTTGGCTGAAGGTGTGAAGCTCGTGGAGTTCGACGCCACTACGGGCATCCTGAAGATTCACCCCATCAACACCCTCTCAAACCACAGCGAGTACCTTGGCCCGAAGTACGAGCAGGTGCGGACCCTTTCCCTGGAAACGTCGTTGCTGGATGAGTATTTCGAGGGATCCGACCTGGAGTCAATCTTTGAGACGCTGCCGCCCGGATTCGTCAAGGACTTCGCCTACGGGCTCGGGTTGCTCAAGGACTGCAATCGGCTGATTCGGTTGATCGAGACCAACACTCCCTGCACAGAGATCATCTTCACTGATGGCAACAATGCCGCAATCAACGGGACAGGGTTCCACCTCGGCCTATCGCGGTTCGCCGCGATCTGGGCCGAGATCGGTCGGATCAATGACCGGGGAAATCGTGCGGCGGGTCGAGTGAAGGACGTATTCGTACACAACAACCTCGCCGCGACACTTGGTCTCGCCAGCGCGGACTTCTCGCTTGGGCGGCACCCGGACTCGCGCGTGATCGCGAAGGCCGCCGACGGGATCGAAGAACTCAGTAGCGTTGAACGTGATGCTTTGGTCGAAGCGGTTGCGTCCGAGTCGGCAGCGATAGCAGTTGGATCACCCCAGAAGTTTCAGCAGCTCAAGCGAGACATCGAGCTCGTCAGCCTTGATCGCCTCATCGAGGCGTACGCAGAGGCACTGGAACAGGGCAAGGCCGAGCCCTACTGGCAAGCCTTCTTCGATGACAACGCCTTTGCGCTGCAACAGGTCTTCGGGGCCCCAATGGTAAGTGTGCGTTCTGGAGCGAACGTAGGCGGTCGGGGACTCTCTGGAAGCGGCGACAAGATCGCTGACTACCTGTTCAAGAACTCGCTCACGAACAACATTGCTCTGGTGGAGATCAAGAAGCCGGCCACGCAGCTGCTGGAAGCGCGTGAGTACCGGCAGGGTGTATTCGGTCCATCGAAGGAGCTCAACGGCGCAGTCTCCCAGGTACTCGATCAGGCGTACAACCTGACGAAGAACCTCGCCGGCCTGAAGGAAAGCTCGCGTCAATGGGACTTGGAGTCCTACGCGGTCTCCTGCTTCGTGGTTGCCGGACGGACACCATCGGCCAGCGATCCTGCAAGACAGAAGTCGTTCGAGTTGTATCGCGCGAACTCCCGCAGCGTGACGATCGTGACCTACGACGAGATTCTTGAGCGACTGAGACTGCTTCGTGACTTCCTTACGCCGGCCTCGCCCACAGCCCAGGAGGTCTGATCGAGATGGCACGCCCACCTGCATGGAGGCACACGCTTGACGAGGCCCGGCGACAGGCGCTTGTCGCGATCGACTTCTACAACCGTCCCGGTGATCGACGCAGCTTCAGTGACTTCATCGTCCACATCCACCTCGCGTGGCAGAACCTACTTCACGCTGACCGCATGCGCCGCAAGGCCGAGATTTTCTACCGCGAATCGGGCGGTCGACGCATCTTCAAGCGAAACCCGGATGGCTCCAAGAAGACCTGGGACCTGAGCCAGTGCCTGAAGCACGAGTTCAAGGACAACGACCCGATCAGGGCCAACGTCGAGTTCTTCGTCGGGCTGCGGAATCACGTAGAGCACCGATTCCAGGACTCGGTCTTGGTCGCTACAGCCGCAGAGGCGCACGCCTGCATAATCAACTTCGAGGCGGAACTCGTACGCAGGTTCGGCTCTCGCGAGACGCTTGGCTCCGAACTGAAGTTCCCTGTCTTCGTGCAGTCCCTCAGCCCGTCGAGATACGAGGAGCAACGCAACCTCCGACGTGGACTGCCCGTTACCGTCTCGAACTTCATCACCGAGTTCCAAGTCGGCCTGCCGGAGGACATCCGAAGCGATGAGCGATTCGCCTACCGACTCCTCTTGCTTCCGATGAAGGGGCCAAAGACGGAGGCGGACCTCGCACTCAACTTCGTTCGCCAGGACGACCTTAGCGAGGAAGAGCTTCAGGCACTCCTCGGGCAAGACGGCAGCGTGATCGTGGCGGAGAAGTACAGAGAGGCGATCCACGGTGACGAGATGCTCCACAAGGCGGCCGCGGCTGCGGTGGAGCAGCGCATTCCCTTCAGGTTCAGAGTCAACGACTTCACCGCCATCCGGAAGGCGTGGCAGATCGGCCCGGCCAAGAGCGGCGACAAGGAGCAGTTGCCGAAGTCAGACGGCTACTGCGTCTACTCACCGGCGTTCAAGCAGTTCGTATACCGGCCGAAACTCGTCGACCGGATAGTCGGAGCGGTCGATACTGCCGAGAAGTACCAAGCGCTACTTGGCCGCGCACCGACCATGAAGGCCTTGGACGGAACCTGAGCGGGCTTCCAGAAGATCGAGTGCCTGCGCAGCCTGTAGTGGCAGGACTCCGTTGCCGAGCGCCGTGATCTGCTGGTTCTGCGTCAGGTGGTCGGTGTCGGTAACCCAGCCTGCGGGCAAGCCCATGAGCCATTCGACGAATGCCGGTGCTGGGCGGGGGCCGTCGGCGTTGTTCAGGAGGGCTGGTGCTGGCGCGGGTCGCCCGGTGATTCGCTCCCAGCGGGCGATGGCGTCGGCGTACCGTCCCCAGCGCCGAACAGTCCGTCGATCAGGGACCACAGCGTCTCCGATTCGCCTCTCCTGCTCGGTGAGCCACCCGGTCCGTGGAGCGTAAAGTCGATGATCTGATGCGACAGCGCGATCGTCCCACGCCTTGCTCGCACCTGATCGAGCGTTTCCCCGCCGCGCGATGAGTCCGTTGCCAGCGGGGTGCGGAACAGTGCGCCGGGCGAGGGCGAAGATGCGGAAGCGTTGGTGAGGAGCACCGACAAGGGAAGCCGGTAGGCCGATCCATCGCGCATCCAGCCGCAGG